>JAJDEH010000234.1 GCA_029259935.1 Planctomycetota bacterium | reverse complement strand
TTGATCGACGAAGACATCCCGCTAAATCAAGGTGTCTTGGCACCGATTGAAATTGTGTTGCCACCGTGTTTGCTGAACCCGCCCGGACAGGACGATCCAAGTCAGTGCGCGGCGATGGTCGGTGGGAATGTCGAGACGTCGCAGCGCGTGGTGGATGTGCTGCTGGGCGCGCTCGGTTTAGCCGCGGCCAGCCAAGGAACCATGAATAATCTAACATTCGGCGACGGCACGTTCGGCTATTACGAAACGATTTGCGGAGGCGCGGGGGCGACGGCCACCAGCGACGGTGCTGACGCAATCCACACGCATATGACCAACACTCGGCTGACCGATCCCGAGGTGATCGAGCAACGTTATCCGGTGCGCGTTCGCGAATTCGCCATCCGCCAAGGTTCGGGAGGGCAAGGACATCATCATGGCGGCAACGGAGTCATTCGAAAACTGGAATTCTTGAAGCCGTTGCAAGTCTCGATTCTCTCCCAGCGCCGTGGCGAGAAGCGGCCCTATGGCCTGGCAGGCGGAGAGCCTGGCGCCGCCGGTGAAAACATTCTTCACCGGGCAAGCGGAGAAGTGGAACGATTGGGTGAAGCCGTCCAACTGCGCGCGGACGCGGGCGACTGTTTAGAAATTAGAACGCCGGGCGGCGGTGGTTTTGGCAACCGATAAAATAATCTCAATGGATCGTCGGTCCTTCGTCGCGGGCGGAATATCGTCTGACGGGGCGATACATTAATTGCGGGAGCGAGGTTGGTTCATGCGTCATGGATCGCGGATAGACCCACCGAATCGATTCGAGACGGTTCACCAGGAACTGGACTACGAGCATTTGGAGTGGGATCAGGAGCATTTGCGGGCGCTCTCCGACCGGAAGATCGAGTACCTCTCCGATTCTTCCAAGAGCATCATCTCGGAGAACGACTCACCAGACATTCCATTCCGATACAGCCTCAATCCGTACCGAGGGTGCATCCACGCATGTAGTTATTGCTATGCGAGGCCGGGACACGAATACCTTGGATTCAATGCGGGGCTGGACTTTGAAACCAAGATTGTCGTAAAGCACGACGCCCCAAGACTTCTTCAAGAGTTTCTTGCCAAGGATTCATGGAAACCGGAGCCGATCATCTTCTCGGGTGTCACCGATTGCTTTCAGCCGGCCGAGCGCAGATTCAGTCTCACTCGTCAGTGCCTCGAGGTTGCGCTCAAATGCCGCCAGCCAATCGGCATTGTCACAAAGAACGCACTTGTTGTTCGTGACCTGCCGATTCTCAGCCAGATGGCGGCTGACGATCTCGTTCACGTCTTCGTCTCGATCACCACGCTCGATCCCCAACTGGCCCGAGACATGGAGCCACGTACGAGCATCCCGTCGGCGAGGTTACGCGCGGTTGGCATGCTGGCCGAAGCAGGCGTGCCGGTCGGGGTGATGGTAGCGCCGATCATCCCTGGACTGAACGACTCAGAAGTTCCGCGCATTCTTGAATCCGCCAAGAGCGCCGGGGCCATGACGGCCAGCTACACCTTGCTTCGTCTTCCACTCACCGTCGAGCCAGTGTTCCAAGAGTGGCTGGAGCGAACCCAGCCGCTCAAGGCCGACCGAGTGATGGGCCGAATTCGAGAGACTCGCGGCGGCAACCTAAGTAGTTCGGCGTGGGGCAAGCGGATGGTCGGCACGGGCGAAATTGCCGACCAAATCAAAAAGGTGTTTCGTCTGTTCAAGCAGAAGTACGGTTTGGACAACGAATTGCCGCCCCAGAATTGCAGTGTCTTCAGCGCCCCGATTCCGAAGTCGGGCCAGATGCGATTGTTTTAGAGTTTTGCTTGGTTTCAACCGCGGGCGGCTTCTTAACAGTACCAGTGAATTCTAATAGCCCGTTGAAAAAGTCGAACTTAGAAAGGGTGGCTGGGGTTGAGCGCAGCGAACCTCCAGTAAATCGCATTCTGGGGGCTCACTTTCGTTCGACCCCAGCCACCCAAGACCGTTTCTCAACAGGCTGCTAACGAATCGAATGCAGGGCATCGCCCAAAGCCGCGATGCCTTCCTCGATCGCGGCGTCGGGGATGACCAGGGGTGGGCACACCTTGATCGTGGGCCGATTGACCTGGAACAGCATCACTCCGTGTTTGACTCCGGCCCAGGTTAGGTCGCGCGATAATTCGCGACTGGGCAAGCCAGTCTTCGGATCGCGCAAGTGTATGGCCAGCACCAAGCCCAAGCCGCGAATGCTTGAAATGTGCTCCGGGAATTGATCCCTCAAGTGGTCGAGCGCCTGACGGGCAAGGTCGCCCTTGCGCGCGGCTTCGCGGACCAAGTTCTCGTCTTGCAACACCTGCAGATTCGCCAGTGCCGCAGCGCAGGAAAGTGGATGGGCCGCGTGAGTGGTGGTGATTTCCGCGGGCTCGAGGATATCGAGTACTTCGGCCGGACCGAGTACCGCCGCCAAGGGCAACGTCGAGGTCACCCCCTTGGCGATGCAAAGCAGATCGGCGCGAACTCCGTAGTGTTCATGAGCGAACAAGCGGCCCGTGCGGCCGAAGCCGGTTTGTATCTCGTCGAAGATCAACAGCACGTTGTGCTGGTCGGCCCATTGCCGCAGCCGCTGAACGTAGGGCGTCGGCAAATCCAACGCGCCCCATCCTTGCAACGTCTCCACGTAGACGGCGGCAATTTGGTTCGGTTCGATCCCATCGGCCGCGAGTCGGGCAATGTTCTGATCAAAGAATCCGCCCCAGTCATTCACGGATTCATCACCGCCGTCCGGAAACGGTAAATGATGGATGGCCGTGTCTGGATTTCGCAGCCAGGGCTTTTCCGCACTCGCACCCGATAGCTGATGCGCGCCGAGCGTCCAGCCGTGAAAATCTCCCGAGTGGGTGAGGATGTGGTATTTGCCAGGGTCTTGCCGCATGCCCCATTCGCGGGCCAATCGCAACGCGCATTCCACGGCTTCCGACCCGATGGTCCAGAAGTAAACTTTGTCGCATCCGGCGGGCGCGAGCTCCAGTAGTTTGTCGGCTAGTTGGACGCGGATGTCCGAGAGAAAACTGAACTGAGCGAGCAGCCCGTGTTCCAAATGCTCGCGCAGCGCCGCCCGAATGGCCGGGTGGCCGTGGCCCGTATTCGTCATGACGGCGGTCGAGCTAAAGTCGATCCAGCAATTTCCGGCTGCATCGAAGACTTGATAGCCCTCGGCCCGATCCCAGATGACGGGCGGCTGATAACAGTTGACGCGGGGAAAGACTTGGCTGGCCCGCGCCAGCCGCGCGGTGGTATCGGGATTCGGCAGCGGCGTCACAATGCGCCGGTGCTGGGTTTCAATCGTGGCCGTCTGTTGGGGTTCAGTGAGGAACGTGTTCGTTAAAACCGGATCGGTCGGTGATTCCATGCTCTTGTAGGTCGCTTTCGTCGGCGAAGTTCGAGGGTCAGCGCCGCTATCGTACCAAAATGTGAACGCTTCTAAACACCGGCGCGGATTGGCGTTGCGGAAGTAGGCCGGGCCGCGGAGCAAGGCGACGATGTCCCGGCATTCACGACATCAGAGAAAAGCGACGACTGCCGAAGCAGCGCTTCGCTTGATCCGGGCCACACAAAGACAAGAAGCGAACTTATGAGAAAGAGAATTTCGCGGAATGCCGGATACCGCGTCACTGCCTTTCTACATTTCATGCTTGGCGCGGCGGTAGTCTTGGCAGCGGTGACGATCGTTGGCTGCAGTGAATCCAATGAAGCAAACTACGGGAGCGAGGAGGCCGGTGATTACGAAACCAGCCACCAGACTCCGCCGATGATGCCCAAGACCAGCAGCCAACCCACAAGGAAACCCGACATCGCTCGCCAGGTTGGTATGGGGATCTCGAGGCTGCTGTTGGGGAAGAAGACTCGTCTTGGCGGGGGAGTGACTCCCTCGGGTAGCGTGCATGGTCGCTCGATGACTTCATCTTCTTGGACTGGCGTTCTCATCAGTTCGTAAAACCGGTCGAGTTGCTTAATGTCGTTCTTCCGCGTACACAGGCTGACGATGATTCCCCCCGCGAAGCCCGCGGTCAGATAAGCCAGCATTTGCCAGGGCGTCGAGACGGCCAGCGAATCGCCCCGCTGGACGACGATGCCCAGCGAATCGGTGAGCGGCCAGCCGGCCAGGAAGGTTGCGGTTACCGTCAGGCTGGTCAGCCACCAAGTGGCGGCGGTTAACAGGGTGGCCGCCCACGCGCCGGCCGTGGTCGCTCGTCGCCAGAACACACCCAACCAAAACGCGGGTGCCATCACGGCGTTGATCTTCCACAAGATTTCCAAGCCTTGAATCACACCGCTCAACCAGAACGCATACCCGATCGCCGCGACGACAACCAACAGACCCGACGCTCGCGCCACCCACAGGTAATGCGTCTCCGACCGACCGGGAAACAAGGGACGGTAGAGATTTTCGGTTACTAGGCCCGACGCGCTGATCATGAACGAGTCGCACGATCCCATCACCGTGGCTAACAATCCGGCCAGAAACAGTCCCAGCAATCCCGGCAACAGCCGTGGCAGGAATTCGGAAGCCATCAGGCCGTAGACGTGGTCCGGATCTTCCACGTGCCCGCGATAGTAGGCAAACGCGGCTAGCCCCGTCAGGCACCAAGCGACCGTGCAAATCCGCTTCAGAAACGTCCCGCCCATGAAGCCGACGGCCCCGTCGATTTCGGTGCGTCCCGCCGCGCAGGTCCCCATGTTGTGCGGCTGGACCGTGACGCTCAGTAGCGCGTTCAGCGCGATCATGGCGATATAGAACACGCCGATTTCTCCGGGTGTTACCAGCGACAACATGTTCCGGCCAGGCGACAGTTCGGCGAATGAATCCCGCATGCCGGCAAGCCCACCGACCGCGTGCAACACGAAGGGCAACAGCAAGAATGAGAACAGCAGCGTCAAGATTCCTTGGACAAAGTCGGTCACAATCGCCGCTCGCAAGCCTCCGGCCAAACCGTAGACCACGAACAGGCCGGTCATCACGACGATTGCCGTCTCGGCGGAAATCTTCGAATCGGTGCAGGCTTCGA
The DNA here is from genome assembly GCA_029259935.1 of Planctomycetota bacterium. Next base: position 19,127 of record JAJDEH010000234.1, on the reverse strand, counting down.
CTACAGCTCCCGAGCCCTTCAACATGTTGCCAATCGTGACCACGAACTTGGCCAGGCCAAAGAAGCAGAACAAGACGGCGACCGAGGGCGCGAACCGCGCGGCGAATACATCCGCCGTCGTAAGCGCCCGAAAACGCCTCATCATCGGCGCGATCAGCCAAAAGAAAGGCGTGGCGAACAGCCACATCCATTGATACCAGATGCCGGACAAGCCGCTGCTATAACACTTCGACGCCACCGTGACCGCTTGGTCCGAATGCGTACTCGTCCCGAAGCCGTGCATCAGCATCATCAGTTTGCCGAACCGCCGCGGCATGACGAAATCGGCCATGTTCTTCACTTTGCGGCTGGCCCAGATTCCCAGCAGCGTCACGCCGATCAAATAAGCGCCCAACGCGCCCCAATCCGCCACCGACAGTCCCGCCATGGAGGCTCCTTGATGGAAGCCGGCGAGCGGAAGGCGTTAGCCTGCCGGTTTTCGAGCGCCGTGAAAACGCTCGCCGATTTCGAATCGCGCTCTACTTCAATGACTCCAACCAAGCCAGCAAGTCAGCCACTTGCTCGGCCGACATGTCGCGCAACAGCAAGTCCGGCATCATCGATTTTTGCTGAGGGAAAATCCCGTCGATTTCGTCCGCCGCGAAGCGATGCTGTTTGTTTTGGGCGTCACGCAGGACCACCTCTTTGTCATCCTTGCTAACGAGCAGGCCGCTCAGCACTTTGCCGGACGCCGTTTCGACCAGCCACGTTCGAAATTTGGGATCGATGGTTTTGGAAGGCTGCAGCATACTCTCCAGCAACTGGCGGCGATCGAGTTTCTTGCCGATTTGGGTTAGCTCGGGTCCCAGTTCCTTTCCCTCCTTCCCAACACGATGGCAGTTGCGGCACTGAATACCTTGCCCCTTGAGAAACAAATCACGCCCTCGCTTCGCATTGCCAGTCATGGCCAGCAAGCTCTCAGGGTTGATGGAGTCTCCCAGCCGTTTTACTTTTTGATCCTCGAGCAAGAACGGTTCGAACAGGTCGCGAATCGCCAAGTTGCCGTGGCTGGCGGCGGCGGCCAACAGTTGTTTGACGGTCGCCGGACCGAACTGACCCCGACGATGGCCGCGAGCCAACAACATGGCCCCACGCGGAGTTTCCAGCAACTCGTTTAGAGCTTCCAACCGTTGCCTGGCACGCAATGTGACACGCCCGGCAGCTTCCTCTTGCGCCCGTCGCGCGGCGGCCGCCTTATCTTCGTCGGTTGGCATCTCTCGATCGTGGGTCGTGGCGATCTCCCGGGCGATCCGCCACTCAGTACGAGCGGCTTCGCGTTTTTCTTTCGCCAGCACGGTGGTTTCGTCGAGCGATCGAAGTTTTTCAAATTTTTCCAGCAAGTCAGCGCCCATGGGTAACTGCCGAATCCAATCGTGAACAAGGGCCAGACCTCGGCGATCGACAATCGTCGCGCCCAGATGCGGCATGTGCCCCGGCCCGGCCTTGGCCAGTCGATAGTACAGCACCGAACGGAGCGGATCGCCCGGTGCCAGAATCTCGGCGTTGTGAATGCCGAAAGTGCCTTGCGTGGGCCGGGTGGCCAGCGCCTCGGACTTGCCGAGCGGGGTGTCGTAGGCAATGTGAATCCGCGCCGCACCGCCGCCGTGTTCGCGATGGCAATGAGCGCAGTTCGCGTGCAAGTAGGCGCGGCCGCGTAGATCCATGTCGGCCGATTCGTCGAACGGATCAGCCAAGCGCGCCATTTCGCTGGCCGCGACGTGCGCTTCAACCGGAGCCAATGGGTCGTCGACCGGCGGCTCCTCAAGGATATTTTTCAGCACGCCGATATGACGCAATGCGCGAATCTGATTGTCAAGCGTGCCTCCGTATTCGTGATCGCGATTGATCTGCGGAACATTGAAAGCGAGCGTGAATTCGGCCCATTGATTGTGGCAGCGAATGCACTCCATCCGCGAAGAGAAACGCCACGGCTGTCGGCGTTTACCGTCCGGAGCCGACGGGTCATCCACATCGATCGTGATCGTCGTTCCGGGGGCGTCGACCAGTTCCGCGTCGGTCTGTTCATCATTCCAGCGATAACTGTAACCGCGCCAATCGTAGCCGTTGAAATGCAACAACTGGGTTTCGATACGGCGGCGGCTTGTTGGGTCGCCGTGCACCAGCTCGAGCGAAAGTGTTTTCGCCAACACGGCATCTTTGGGAAAGTCCATTTGGCGACTGAACATCGAACCGGGCACGCGTTGGGCCTTGGTCCGTAGTCCGATCGAACCGTTATCGGGAAGCGCCAGAAACCGCTGGGCGGTCGCATGATCGGCCCACAGCGCCGCATTGATCGAAAAGGGAATGACGCCCGGCGCGATTTCGTGACCGGCGACGGACATAAACAGACCACTGTCGCTCAGGCGGCGGGGAAATGGACTTTCGTTTGCCTTGGTCTCGCTGCGAACCAGTTCGTGGATCGACCCGCTATCGTAATCCAGCAGTAAAAGTTCGCCGTCATTCCGCTCGGCAAAACCCACGATCCGCACCGTCGGTTCGACCAGTTCCACGCGCGGCCCGACTTTGTCGCCTTGCACTTCCACGCCCCAGATGCGGCGAGTTTCCCAATCGCCGAACAAGTAACGGCCTCGCAGCTCGGGAAATTGGTTGCCGCGGTAGACGAATCCGCCCGTCACCGATACTCCATCGGTGTGAGGAATCTCGACAGTGGGCGGCACAATCGGCGTTGGACCTCGCTCGCCTTCGGTATGAACGGGCTGCCGGCCCTCGACGAGACTCCATCCATAGTTGTCGCCGGGCCGCACTCGGTAAACCAGTTCCCATAATTGCCAGCCCACATCGCCGACCCACAAGTCGCCCGTCTTTCGATCGACGCTGATCTTCCACGGGTTCCGCATGCCATAGGCCCAGATCTCGCCCCGAGCACCTTCGTACTTAAGCAGCGGATTGTTAGGCGGAATCGAGTAGTTGCGATTTTCGTCGGGATGGTCGACATCGATCCGCAGCACGGCTGACAGCAGGTTGCTTACGTCTTGGCCGGAGTAGCGACCATCGGGCGGATAAGCGAACCCTCCGTCCCCGGTTGAAATGAACAGCTTGCCGTCGAGCGCGAATTTGAGGCAGCCGCCGTTGTGGCCGCCTTGCAGCCAGGTAATGATTTCGACTTCGCTGTCGACCACCGCGCGTGGCGGATCATCTCTCGTGACTTTCAGACGCACGACACGCGTCCCATGGGGATGTTGGTCGCGACCCTTCTCCGAATAGCTCACGACATGGCACACGTAACAAAAACGGTTGACCGCAAAGTCGGGATGGAACGTCAGCCCATAGAGCGCGCCGATTTTCACATGATCTTTCGCAGGCAGCCGATCGTTCATCTGCTTGACCAGGTCGGCCACGTCGAGAAACAGATCCGGTTCCGTGCAGTTCTGGTCATCCGGAATCGAATAGATTTTTCCCGCCTGCTGGGCAATGAACAGACGGCTCGTTCCCGGAGCGCTCGTCAGCACCGTGGGATTCTCGAAATTGACCTTGGAAAATATGCGCCGCGCGCGAAACGGCAGCGGTGGTTCAGGCCGTCCCCGCACCTTCGACGAAGTCCATGGAATTCGCTTCGTCAGACCGAACGGGCGTTCGTCGGAGATCACCAGCGTGGGTGCGACCACTACGAGCAGGACGATTGCGAACCAACGGCGTGAATCACGTTTCAGCATGCGCTATCACCATCTTCCAAAATTCGTTTTCGTAGGCCGGAAATGCACCTTGGGAGGGCGCTCGGCCGATCCTACGGCAGCAGCATGATACAGGAGGGCATCGGCATCGAGGTGGGTTCGCCAACCGGTTTCAGTTGGCCAGAATTGGGGTCGATGCGAAATGTCGCCACATTGTTACCCGGCATGTTCGCGCACAGCAGCAGTTTGCCATCAGCGGAAATCGCCAAGTTCTGCGGCCCATGCCCCAGGCTCGGCACGATCCCGATCAGCGACAGTCGTCCATCGTCCGCAAGGCGATAGGCGGCGATGCTGTTGTGTCCGCGGTTGGTGCCGTACAGAAACCGTCCGTCCGGCGTGATCTTCACATCCGCGCAGTAGCTCTTATCGGCAAAGCCCTCGGGCAACGTCGAAATCGTTTGCCGCTCGATCAGCATGCCCGATTCCGCCAGGTAGTCGAACAGCGTCACGGAATTCTTCAGTTCGTTGATGACGTAGAGGTGTTTGCCGTTGGGATGGAACGTCATGTGCCGAGGTCCCGCGCCGGGCGGTGTTCTTACGAACGGCTGCCGATTGGCGGACAGCTTGGACGAACTCGCGTCCAGCCGATAGCCTAGCACCTGATCTAGGCCGAGGTCGGCGGCGAACACATAGCGATTGTCGGGACTGACCACGATACTGTGAGCATACGGACCCTTTTGCCGCGCCGGATCGACACTTGAACCCGCATGCTGTATGAACGTCGACGCCTCGCCCAGCGAGCCATCTTTCTTCACCGGAAGGGACGCCACGCTGCCGGTTGAATAGTTGGCGACCACCACGGTCTTGCCGGTCTTGTCGACATCCAGATAGCAGCTTGCCGAGCCCATCGCCGATTGCCGATTCAACAGTTTCAACTGGCCACTGCGTCCTTCGATTTCGTAGGCGGCGACCTGCTCGTGGTCTTTTCCACCAAACGCCTCGGCGTGGATCGAATACAAAAACCGCTGGTCGGGCGACACCGCCATAAAAAAAGGATGTTCGACGTCGGTCGTGCGATGAACCAGCTTCAAGGTTCCGCTTTCCGAGTCCAACCTGTAGGCATGGATCGCGCCATCCGCGCCCGCCGTGAACGCCGAGATGAACAATAGCGGATCATCCGCGGCCGCCGTTTTCATTCCACTTCCCAAGATTACGCCGATGGCGATTGACAACAAAACCTTCTCAAGACCACGAACCATGTGCTGCTAACTCCACGGATGGAAACATTGCACCCAAATCTTCCATGATGACAAAAGACTAACGAGGCAGGGCCTCGAACCAATTACGAGCTACCGCTCGGATGTGATAACCCGCTCCCGTTGGTCGCTAAAACTTGACTTGAGATTACCAACTTTTCACCAATAAGTAGACTGACATGAAACGCATTCGACCCTTGGCTATTGTTCTGCTGTCTTTGTTTGCCACTTGCTTCACCTGCGTAACTTGTTCCAACGAAGCCAAGGCGGACGGCTGGAAGGCGGGCATTGCCAGGGCAATCATCACGCCCGAAAAAAGTGTTTGGCTGGCCGGCTATGGATCGAAACGCGCGCCGGACGGCAAGCTGCACGATCTCTGGATGAAGGCGTTGGCGCTCGAAGACGAACAAGGCCGCCGCGTGGTGATGATCACCAGCGATTTTCAAGGCGTTCCGAAAGGCATGAGCGACCGAGTTTTCGCGCTGTTGAAAAAGGAGCATGGGCTGGAGCGACATCAAGTGATGTTTACTTTTTCGCACAATCACTGTGGTCCTCGGCTGGGCGAGGATTTGGTCGACTATTATCCGGTCGACGCTGAACAAATCGCGTTGGTGGAAGAGTACACGGCGCAAATGGTGACCAGAACCGCAACGTTGGTTGGCGAAGCGCTGAAGGACTTGGCTCCCGCCAGCCTAAAGCAAGGCGCGGGTAAGACAACGTTCGCCGTCAATCGCCGCAACAACCGCGAGGCGGAAGTGCCGGAGTTGCTCGCTAAAGGAACACCACTGAAGGGGCCGGTTGATCATGCCGTCCCGGTGCTTACCGTTACCCGTTCCGACGGCAAGCTGGTAGCCGTTTTGTTCGGCTACGCCTGTCATCCGACCACGCTCAGTTTTCGAACTTGGTGCGGCGATTATCCCGGTTTCGCTCAGCTTGAGATCGAGAAGCAGCATCCGGGGGTCACGGCAATGTTCGTCAACACCTGCGGCGGCGATCAGAACCCGTTGCCGCGGCGGACGGTCGAGCTATGTCGCAAGTATGGCCACATGTTGGCGGTCGCCGTCGAAGAAGCGTTGAAGCAACCGCTCAAGCCAGTTTCGACGGGCGTGCGATCCGAATTTGAATATGTGGAATTGCCGTACCTCAAAGTCGCCGTTCGCGACGAGCTGCGCGATTTGCAGAAGGACGGTAATGCCATCCGCGCCCGCTGGGCGGCCCGCATGTTGCGGAAATTGGAAAGCGGTGAGAAATTTCCTGGTGCGTATCCGTATCCGATCCATGCTTGGCAATTGGGTGACGAGATGCTGGTAATCGGCATGGGCGCGGAAACGGTTGTCGACTATGCACTGCGGTTTAAGAAAGAGTTTGGACCGGGCACTTGGGTTTGCGGCTATGCGGACGATATGATCGCCTACATTCCGTCGCGCCGCGTGTGGGAAGAAGGCGGCTATGAAGGCGGTTCGCGGCTTTACGAATACGGACGTCCGGCCTTCCGCTGGGCCGGCGATGTGGAAGACCGGATCGCCGCTTCGGTTCATAAGTTGGTGAAACGAGTTCGGGATTGAAATCATGTTTGCGACCCCCTCTAACTCCCCCTTGGCAAGGGGGAGAACTAGAGGTTGCTTCTTGCTTGCCGACACTGATGACGCGTTTTTAATACCTTTTGCAACCCTATGAATTATCCGTCCATGTTACGTCTTGCTATGTTGGGCCAAGGGCCGTTGGCGGACTCCGTTAGAAGTCTGGTCTGCCGTCTGGAGAATGCGGAATTGGTCGTCGAGTCAACGGATTCGCTGGACGAATTGCTGGCCGACCATGGGGCGTCTTTCGACGCGCTAGTGGTAACGGACTGCATCACGTCCGGAGACTGCCAGCGATTGCTGGACGCCGAAAAGCATCTACTGCTCGCCGGGCCGTTTGACTGTCTGAGCGACTTGGATTCCGATTGGCTTCAGAGCCTGCCGAGCGATCGCGTCGTGATGCCCGGCAACGAACTGCGTTTCCTTCCCGCGGCACGGACCATTCGCCAGAGCCTTGACGACGGACAACTTGGCGAACCCGGTTTGCTACGCATTCATCGTTGGCTTCCGCGGGCCGACACGGCCATCGAAGAGTTGCCTTCGTTGATGGTTGACGAAATCGATGTGGCGCGCTGGCTGTTTAGCGGCTCGCCGACGACAATCTACGCCGTCGGCTCGCCTGGTTTTTGTCAACTGCACTTGGGATTCGCTGATGGCGGAATGGCGATCCTCGACTACGCCGCTTCCTTGCCCGCCGACGACAAGTATTTTTCCATTTCGTTGATTGGTGCCAGCGGAGCCGCCTATGCCGACGATCACCACAACATGCATCTGCACTATGGTGAAGGCGGCCCACGGGCAGTTCATGGTGAAGCCGGTAATCTGCATCGCCTGGCGCTACTGCGAGAGTTTGTCGACGCGGTACAACAACGCCGGGCACCGCTGATGACCCCAGCCGACGCGCTGGCTTCCATAGAGATTGCCGCCGCGGCGGCAACTTCTATGAAAGCCGGTCGCGCCGTGCACCGTACGGGAGATGGTTATGAACCCGTCTGATTCAGAAAAGAAAAAATTTAAGGTCGCCGTGCTGAGCGTCGTGAAGCATGGGTATGTCCCGCGCGGAGTTGCCTCGCATCCGCGATTTGAATTAACGGTTGTCGCGGATGATCCTCGGCAGCCTGAATGGGTCCATGAGCGAAACGAGAAGTTCGCGCGCGAATTCGATTTGCCGTATGTTCGAGATGTCTCGGTTGCGGTGCGTGACCATGACGTCGATGTCGCAGTGATCAGCAGCGAGGCGGAGCGGCATTGCGAACTGAGCGTGCAAGCGGCTGAAGCTGGCCTGCATGTCGTCCAAGACAAGCCCATGTCGACATCGCTTGCCGAATGCGACCGCCTGATCGACGCGGTCGAGCGGAACGGTGTCAAGTTTTTGATGTGGAATCGCAACTTCCTGCCGGCGGTGTTGCAAGCCCACGAGACGATTCAACGTGGAGACGTTGGCCGGCTGCAAGCCATTCATGTCGATTTCTACTTTTCCAAGGATGCCGGACCGCCCAAGGGATCGCGGCCGAAAGACGCGCCGCCCCTGGATTGGGTCGAAGCCCTTAAAGCGGCCCATGTCGATGGTTCCGATGGCGGCGTGGGCCAAAAGCCGATGGGCGAATTGGAAGTCGAAGGAATTTACCCGCTGGCCTATATCCGCATGCTGGCCGGCTGCCAAGTGCAGCGGGTGTTTGCGCGCACAACGGCTCATTTTCATCAGTTGCACGCCGACAACCACGTTGACGATTTGGCAACCGTCACCTTGGAAATGGAAAACGATATTGTCGGTTCGCTGTGTATCGGCCGGATCGGCGCGTCGAGCCACCCCGACATTGGCGAGATCAAGCTGCACATCATCGGTTCGGAGGGTGCGCTGGTGGTGAGTGAGTCACGTCCCGAAGTAGGCGTCTATTATCGTGGCCAGCCGGCCCACGAATTTCGCAATCGCCGCCAGGCCATCGATCTCGACTACCTGTTGATGGAGAACTTTGCTCAAGCAATCGACGGCGGCGGTGAAACCGTACTCGACGCGCGGTCGAGCCGCGCCATTGTGGCGACCGTTGCCGCCGCCATCGAATCCGGCCAATCCGGAATGCCAGTCGACGTGGCCCATCGTTCTTAAACAGCGATGGCCACCCTAGTTTTTGCTCACTGCCTTGCAGTTAAGAATCCACCGCCGTAGTTGAAGGACAGTCTAGCCAGGGACCATCACGAGAACGAGCGTAGGATCCATCACCATGAAACGAACGAATTTTTCGCTACCTACTTCGCCGAGTGTTTCTTGTGTCGTTGAGATCGGTTGCTTTGTTGCGACGCTTACGTGGGTCCCGGCACACGCGGATGAATTCTACGTGCCGGCCACGGTATCGAAAGAAGCACGGGAAGCGATCGGGAAATTTCAACGCCAGACGCGCAGCGCTCCGCTTCCCAAGCCGGACGACATTCAAGCTTGGAAAAAAGTACAGGCGGGAGTTGAGGCAAAGTTCGCCGAGGCCAGCGCCGCGGTCGTCAAAAAGTATGAGGCTCGAATCGAAGAGCGCGAACTGCGGCATGTTCCCGTGCTGGATATCCGGCCCAAAGGCTGGCAGGAAAGCAAGAAGGTGCTGGTGTATACCCATGGCGGGGCCTACACGCTGTACAGCGCGCGATCGCGATTGCTGAGCGCGGTGCCGATGGCCCATGATACGGGGCTGCGGGTCATTGCGGTCGACTACACCTTGGCCCCACACGCTCAGTGGCGAGAGGTGACCGGCCAGGTCGTTACGGTCATACGTACGTTGCTCGACGAGGGGCGTACCTTGAATGACATCGCGATCTATGGCGAATCGGCCGGAGGAGGGCTCGCCGCGGGAACCGTCCTCAAGATGCGCGACGAAGGCCTCGGCATGCCGGCTGCCGTCGTCCTGTGGTCGCCGTGGTCGGACATAACCGAAACGGGCGACTCCTACGCAACGCTCAAAGAGGCGGATCCGCTTTTGTACTATCCTCAAAACCTGAAGCACTGCGCCGATGCCTACGCCAAGCCCGCCGATCAGAAGCACCCGTATGTGTCGCCCGTTTACGGAGATTACTCCAAAGGGTTTCCGCCTACCCTGATCCAGGCGGGGACGAAAGAGATTTTCTTAAGCAATGCAGTGCGGCACTATCAGAAGCTGGACAATGCCGGCATTCCGGTCAAGCTCGATCTTTACGAAGGCATGTGGCACATTTTTCAAGTTTTCAACTACGACATCCCCGAGTCGAAGTTGGCGCGAAAGAAAGTGCGAGCCTTCTTGGACCAGCACGTTGGCAAATGAGCCCGCCTTGAGCGCCGCGTGCCCGCTGACGTGACGGCAACCGCGGCCGTTCTTGAAAAAGGGTTGCGGCCGCTTACCCTGCCTCGGTAAGACGGCCGCTCTCCTCTCACTCTTCACTCTATTTCAGTTGTCATCAGTTCTCGATCGTAAAGCGGCTTACCAAGCCCTGCAGCATGGTTGCCTGCGAACCCAGTTCCTCGCTGCCGGATGCCAATTCCTCGCTGCCCGAGGCGTTGTCCTCAATGACTTGCGAGATCTGCTGCAGGGCGGAGGTCACCTCGTTGGCGGTATGCGCCTGTTCGGTCGTCGAGTCCGCGATTTCGGATATCTTCAGCGAGGTCGCTTGTACGCCTTCGATGATCCGCAGCAAGTTATCGGCGGTTGTCTGGCTCAGCTTCGCACCTTCCTCGACTCGTTCGCCCGACTCCTTGATGAGCGTGGCGATTTCCTTGGCCGCTTCGTTCGATCGTTCGGCAAGCTTGCGGACTTCATCCGCCACCACGGCGAATCCCAAGCCATGTTCGCCGGCGCGGGCCGCTTCGATGGCGGCATTCAGCGCCAACAGATTGGTTTGGCTGGCAATATCCGAAATCACCTGAATGATCTCCGCGATGCGTTGCGAACTCGCCTCGATCATTTGCATTGCCTCGGTGGACTTGGCGATTGACTGGCCGCCGGTTTCGGCCAAATCGTTGGTATTCGAGGCGACACTATTGGCTTCATCGGCCACTTCCTTGACACTCTCGATACTGCGGCCTAGTTCCTCGACGGAGGCTCCCATTTGCTCCATCGACGCACTTTGCTTTTCCGCGCCTTGCGCCACGGTTTGAGCGTTTTCGGCAATCAATTGGGAACCTTCCGCGAATTGCGTGGCCCCGGACAGCACCTCGCTGATCACGTTTCGTAGGTCAGCAATCATCCTGGTGATGCCCTTGGCTAATTCTCCAATCGAGTCGTCACCGGTAACGGTAACTTCCTTGGTCAGATCGCCGTCAGCACAGGCGTTCACGACCACGAGCAAGTCGTTTACTTTTTCGCGAAGCTCTTCTTGAGTCCGTCGTTCGCGCTCTTGATTATCCGCTTCGCGCTGCGCGGCGTGTTTCTGATCCGTGACAAGTTCCCAGGCCACCATCGGGCCCGAATAATTGCCGTCGGCGTCGTAGATTGGCGCGGCGGTCAGCGACAAATGTTCGCCGCTCACCTCGAATTCCGCTTCGTAGGGCAAGTTCCTGGGATCCGCCAGAAGTTTGCGCTGCTGCGACGGATCCTTGTGGAAAACGTCGTAGCTGGAACCAACAATTTGATCGACGGGAATGGGTAGAACCGCTTGGATCGATTTGAGGGTCTTTTCCGAAGCGGGGTTCATGTAGGTGATGATCCCATCGTTGTCAGCCAACAGAATGTTGGTTGGCGCATTCTCGACGATCGCCGACTTTTCCGCGGCCGCGACTTCAGCCGCTCGCTTCGCGGTTTCGTCCGAAGCATACTTGACGACCTTGTAGGGCTTGCCGTCGTCGCCAGTTAGCGAGCTGTACCGTGCTTGAATCCAGACTTCCTTGCCGTTTTTTCCGAATCGCTGGAAGCTGCCGCTGACGGATTCACCACGGTTGAGCTTGGCCCAAAATTCTCTGTAGTCGCTACCCGCCGCATGCTGCGGATCGACGAACATCGAGTGGTGCTTGCCTTGGATCTCGGTGAGCGAGTATCCCAGGGCATTCAAGAAGTTGTCGTTAGCCGTGACGATCGTGCCGTCCAACTCGAACTCGATGACGGCCTGGGCAGCACTGATCGCCTCGATTTGATTCGTGTAATCGAGATTTCTCGCTTCATTAGCCAGCTTTTCAGTGGCCAATTCCCACGTCACCATCGGGCCGAGATAGTCCCCGTTGTCGGCGTAGGTCGCCGTCACCAGCAGATCCAGTTTCTCTTCGCCCAGTTCGATCACGGCGCGGTGCGGCAGATTTTTATCGTTCCGGAGAATTCCGCGTTGGTGGCTGGGGTCCTTGTGGAAAATGTCAATGTTCTGGCCAACGATGTCGCGCGCACGGCAGGGCAAAAGGTGTTCAAGCGTCTGCAGGGCTTTTAGGCTGGCCGCATTGGCATAGATGATGTTGAGGTCGGTGTCGGCGGCCAAGATGTTTACAGGTGCATTATCCGCGAGAGCCCTGCTGGCGGCACCGTCGAACGCAGCGCGATCGCCGTCGCTTTGAGGTGAACTCGCGGTTGTCGAATTGCCGGTGGTCGACGGCGCCAGTGATTCAGATGTCATCAGGTTTGTCTCCGCTTACTGGAAAACGAATGTCGTTATGTGAAATGAACGTCGGCCATGCTTTGATGATTACGTCCGCGCTAACTCAGTCTGGGCGCAAAGTTGTTCTTGCAGCTTGTCGCGCGAAGCCCTGAGCATCCGCAGCAATTCCTCGGCGGTGCCCGACGGCCGTGTTCGCGGCTGTGCGCCGGAGGCGGTTTTTTTGTCGTGCTTTCTGAGTACGGCGATGGCCTCGCTGGCCGCCTTACCGATGACGCTGAGGCGTGTTTCCGCTTCTTCAAACTCATGCAGCAAACGCGTTTGACTTCGCAAGGGAAAGCGGCCGATTTCGGCCCTGCACTTGGCGAGTGGACGGCGGAACTGATTTCCGTGCCGGTTGCCGTGGATCATCGCTGTACCCCCAGTTTGAATCTGCCGTTTGTTTGAACTGCCCATCGTGCAACTCGGCAAGCCGGCGCTGTTGGTTGCCGAAGTCCCGCCGCCGTTCCAGTCGAACCAGCCTCTTACCGTTCATACCGTCGAAGGACTTGATCGTGTCGGCCAGGGTGCGAAACCATTGTGTGTTTCGTACTCTGGCACCGTCCTTCAAAGCCATCCTCGATTTGCCATGTAATGATATCGGGCGCAAATAGGACCACGTCAACGGAGTAATGTCCTTCGCAATTCAGGGGGATTGCTCTATTGATCATGCGGCGTGAGGAGACGCGTTCGGACAACCGAAACGATGGCGCGGTATCCGCCCTTATTGCATCAACAGTGGTGGTCGCCGTGGGAAGAATCCCGCATGAAATAGAACTTCGCCATGAGGAGGGAAAGTTGAGGAAGCGAGCTAACACCCAGCTTGCGATACAGTCTGCCCCGGTGGCCTTCCACCGTCTTGGGGCTCACCTTCAACTCCTTAGCGGTCTCTTTTGTGGAATTGCCGGCCATGATGTGCCGTAGGATATCGCTCTCGCGGTCCGTCAGCGAATCAATGCGGCTCATGACGGCTCTTCTTTCGGCCAACTTAGTCCGTTGGTCCGCGTCGAACTGGATCGCCTCGTTGATGCGATCCACAAGGCGGTTGCGACTGAAAGGCTTCTCCATGAAGTCCCAGGCACCGCGCCGCATCGCCTCGACACTGACTTCGACTTCCGCGTGCGCGGTGACAAAAATCACGGGTATATGATACTCGTCGGAGCGAAGTTTCTCGAAGAGCTGCATTCCGCTCATGACGGGCAAACGCAAATCGAGAATCAGGCAGCCGTGGTGTTCCGGGCTGAAGGAGTCCAGAAAGTCGCGCGGGGAATGAAAAGCCTCGACGCTGACGCCGCAACTGGTGATCATTCGGATCATGGAAAGACGCATGTCGTCGTCATCTTCCACGACGTAAACTGTTGAATTGTTATCTAACATCGTGAACCCCATCACTTGCCAGCCATGTGACGCAGGGGAAAATACCAGCGGGGGGTATTGGGTATGGTTTGACAAATCGACAGACCAAACCCCACTTCGTAATTCGAACCAGACTGTTTACGGATATCCGCAAACTGAATCGAATACGGCAGGCCGATCGTAGCGGTGGAGCGAAACTTCGGTGACCCACGACAGTCCGAAACCGGGCGGCACCGCGAAATCGCTAGACTTCATCCGGTGCAAAGCATGGGCCATCATCATGGAGATCGCCAACCGGCAAGGTTACGCGAACCGACGTACCCACGCCAGGATTGGAGACAATTTCCAGGCTTCCTTGGTGCACTTGCACAATGGACTGGCAAATCGACAGTCCCATGCCCAAACCATCCTTCTTGGTCGTCACGAACGGTTCACAGGCATTCTCTAGCACGGCAGCCGGGATGCCGTCGCCCGTATCGCGAACCTCGATCATGACCTTGTCTTCTCCCACGCGTTCAATCCTAATCGACAGAGTCTTTTCGATCAGGTCACTCGTCGTCATGGCGTCGATCGCATTGCGGGCCAAGTTAAGCAAGAGCTGCTCGATCTCTATGGGATCGGCGTAGGCTTCCACGGGTTCGGGGGGCGGTTGATAATCCACGTCGACACTGCTCAGTCGCGCTTCGCGACTAATGAACGCCAACACATCATCGATCGAATGGCCAACGTCGATACTGGCGCGGGATGACGGCTTCTTCTTCACGAAACTGCGAATTCTATTCACAATATCGCTACAGCGTTTGGTGATGCGGACGATCTCTTTTAGGTCCACGCGCAGTTCTTCCACGTCCGCCGTCGCCAGCAGATGCAAGCAGTTGCTGGCAAAGTTGGAAATCGCGCCCAGCGGTTGGTTGATCTCGTGGGCGAGTCCCGCCGCCATCTCTCCCATGGTGCTGCGCCGTGCGATGTAGGTCAGTTCTCGTTGCTGTTCGGCAAGTTTTGATTCGGCCTTCCTGCGTTCGGTGATGTCGCGGACAATCCCCGTGAAAATGGGTGACTCGCCGACCGTACTCATGCTAACGGACAACTCGGCGGGAAATTCCGTACCGTCACTGCGCAGGCAAGTAATCTCGCGCCCGATCCCAATCACCTTCGCATCACCCGTGTCAAGATATCGCCGCAAGTAATCGTCGTGTTCCGAAGAGTACGGCTCTGGCATCAATTGATTGACTTTTTGTCCGATGAGCTCACCTTCCGCGTAACCAAACAAGCGGGATGCCGCGGGATTCACAAGCAGAATGACGCCGGTCGGGTCGATGGTAATAACGCCATCCAGCGTGGACGCGAGAACCGAATGCAACCGGCTTTCCCGTTCCTGTAAAGCCTCGGCGGTCTGTCTGTGGATCTCAATTTCCTTCCTTAGTTCCTCGTTACTTTGTGTTAGCTCTTGCGTCCGAGCCAGGACCAGCGCTTCGGACTCCTCGCGGGCTCGGACGTTCGCTTGCTCAACATTCTTGCGCTCCGTGACGTCGGTCACCAGCGCATAGAAACCGCGTATCTCCCCGTCAATTTCGTCGGGCACGTAGAGCGCGTTCATACAGCGTGGCCCAAGATGTTGATGGACCAACTGGTCCTCAAACTCTACGCGCTGTCCGGAAAGAACTGCCTCGATGCGGTGCCTGATCTTCCCGGCGAGAGCCTCTCCGAGAACCTCCCGATAATGCTTCCCCACAATCTGATCCGCCGAGATCTCGAACCACTCTTCATAGCAGCGGTTCACGAAGCGGTAGGTGCCGTCCGCGTCAATGTACGAGAAAAGGGCGGGAACACTATTCGCAAGCTGCCAGAAATTGGATTCGCGGCTTCGCAAGTCGGCGGTTACCCGATCGAGTTGTGCGACCTGCTGACGCACTTTGCGATTGGCCTTGGTAATTTCGGCACTTGTCACCTCAACATACTTTTGCAACTCCTCGCGTTCTTGCTTTGTGCGGCGTTCCGCCTGAACGCGCGCGGTGATGTCGGTAATAACCGCGATGAATCCAGTCACCGCGCCACCGGCGTCCCGGTTGTACATCCAGTCGACCGCGACCTCGATCAGCCGGCCATCTTTCGTGCGATTCGTCGCTTGGTACGGCACGGGCTGCGGCTGCTCCGTCACCAACTGGGCCAGGTACTCGCGAAGCTCATCACGCTGCCCCTCAGGCGCAACTAGCTCCCAAACTGGCTTGCCAACCAGTTCGCCATCCGCATAACCGAGCATGCGCGCGTGAGCCGGATTGCTGTAGGTGATGGTTCCGGCGCGGTCGCACTCTTGGATGCCGTGCGGAACTATTTCTACCAGCCGTCGAAAGATGTCTTCGTTAATCGACGCCGTTTCCGTCGCCATGCTAGCTTCCCTTCCATGCACTGCTCACGTTGGACAGGTTGCCCACGACGTCATGATATACCGGTGCGGTCGGGTGGACCCATGCCAGCGGGCAACCAAAACGATGGAGCTTGATCGCGGCAACCGTGCCGCCTTCAGCAGCCTTTTAGCATAACGCCGCGCAAAACTCCCCATCGAAGACTCTACCACCCGTCGTACTATCGACGCGCGAACTACTCGGTCTTCAGCTTTTCGATCTGCGACTCGATCGACTCGATTTCCTGTTTCAGTCGTTCGATCTCGCCCGGTTCGTCGTCTTGATTCTGGGCCCCGGAAAGCTGTTGGCGAAGCGTCTGCAGCCTCTTGTTCAAGACTTCAATTCGCTTTTTGGCTTTCTTGTCCATTGGCTAAACCTCATCGGAAGATGACGACGAAGAACCGGTTGGGCCATCGGCACCCGTGGTCTTCGGTTGGACGTCAATCGACTTCATAAAGCCGGCGATGCAGATCAGCACCACGGCCAACAACAAAGTGACATTCAACCACATCGATTCCTTTTCACGAAATCTCTTCGCGTTATCGCTGCGGCCCGACAACAAGCTCGCCAAGAAGAACACCACGAACGCCAGCAACAGTTTGACGCCGAGCAGGATGTTGTACGGACTGCCCTTCAAGTCGAAGTTCATCGCCTTGTAAGCAGTATTGTACAGACCGCTCAGTAGCAACAACCCAATTGAAATCATCACCAGTTTGGACCACTTAGCGCGAGTCGCTTCGCGCAAGTCGTCGACGCCCACGCCGTCACTGGATTGTGCCGCCGGGACGAGCGCGAAACGCAAAAACATCAGCCCGCCAACTAGCACGATCGCGGGGACAATGTGCAACCAGCGTGAAAGGAGCGAAACAATTTCCATCGGTTCCATAGCAGTTCCCGTAGGTTCGACGGCTTGAAGATTCAGTGTGAAATCGATGGTACGATCGAAAGCGATGGTTGTCCATCCCTGGCCCACGCTGCTTCATTCGTCCTGCATCCGCTGCCATAACGACTGAGCGAAACGAACCGCGGCGGCTTTTTCGTCTAACTCTCCTTCAAGCTGGGCATTGCGTGTTTCGTCTAGCAGGCGTTTGAACGCGGGACCTTGCCGGATGCCGGCCTCCATCAAGTCTTCCCCACGGATCAGCGGCTGGGGATTGAGCTGTTCTTCAGGCAGATTGCGTTTGTCGCGGCAGAAGTCGACATCCGCATCGCGGTTGTCGACGACTCGGGCCACGGCTTGGCTGAAGTCCAACAACTCGTCGACGTGATCCGCGATGAGGATTCGTTGAACCGTCGACCAGCGGGTGCGGGTAGCTTCTCGAATCGTGCCCTCTCGCGCCAGTAGCCACTGCGCGCAGCGTGTCTCCTGATTCGAAAGCCGCCAGCGATGGGCGACCGATTCGACCAGCGCCGGCCCACCCTTCGCCGATTTGGCCTCGCTCGCCAGATAAATCTCGCGCAACAACGCCGCCAGCGCAAGAGGAAACAAGCAATCGCCGCCAAGCTCGCGAAGCACGCCCAACGTTCGCTGCCAACGATGCGCGGCTTCGCCGTCACCCGATTCAAGCAACGTGTCGAATTCGGGAAGAATCCGCGCCAGCAGGCCGCTGTGCCGCAACAACGTCGCTCCGATCACACGGTTCTCGTGAGCGAAAACGCGGCGAATTTCTTGGCCAATCCGTTCGGCGCTGACCGCCTGGATTTCGCTCGCTTGCCGCTGCACGGCCGACATCGTCGCGTCATCGATCTGAAAATCGAACGTGGCACCGAAACGAACTGCCCGCAGCATGCGCAGCTTATCCTCGGCAATTCGTTCGTAGGGGTCGCCAATCGCGCGGATAAGCTTCCTCTGGAGATCGGCTTGGCCGCCGACATAATCGATCACCTGTTCGTCTATCGGATCAAAGAACAGGCCATTGATCGTAAAGTCGCGTCGTTGGGCGTCCGCTTCCGCGGTACTGAACGAGACGCTATCCGGATGGCGACCGTCGCTGTAGGCGGCGTCCTCCCGGAACGTGGCCACTTCGATTTGTCCGGCCGGTTTGGGTCCCAACACGGTAATCACACCGAAGGCGGCTCCGATCGGCAACGTCCAGCGGCGGCCAAACACGTCACGAATTTGCTCCGGACGGGCACTCGTGGCCACATCGTAGTCTTTCGGCACCCGGCCCAACAACTGATCGCGAACACAGCCGCCAGCCCACAATGCTTCATGGCCGGCGTCGCGCAACTTTCGCACAACCGAAACGGCGAACTTTCTGGCGGCATCGTGGTCGTCAATTGGCATGACGGGTTGCCTCTCGCTGTTCGATGCGACGGCCCTAGTGTAAACTTGATGGTCCCAATGCAATCGGCCTCGTACCCAATGCGACTGTGTCGCTTCCATCAACGACACGCGATCACGGTCGGGGTTCGTCCGCCGCGGCACCTAATTTGGTGAAAAAACAATCCTACCCCGTAAGCCTCGGCCCTTCTATCCTTGCTCGATGTTCCTCCTACCGCTCCTCCTATCATGACCACGGACAACAACGCTCTTCCGCTCGAAATCGCGCCCCTGGATGTGAAATCACTAACGGATGCGGGCGATGATTTCTTTTTCGTGGACTGCCGCGAACCCGACGAGTACGCGATAGTCCGTCTGGACGGCACGACGCTGATCCCCATGAACGAGACGCCCGGCAGACTGAACGAGTTGGCGGACTACCGCGACAAGCGCATCGTTGTCCATTGCCATCACGGAGGCAGAAGTCTGCAAGTGGCCCAATGGCTGCGAATGCAGGGTTTTTCAGGAGCCCAAAACATGACCGGCGGCATCGACCAATGGTCGCGCGAGGTGGATGCCAGTTTACCGCGATATTGATTCCAGTTTGGAGGAGTGGACCCGCCAGCCTGACATAATCACTGGCTTCCCCCTTGAACGCAAGGAAGACCGTAGCCTATAAAGAGGTTTCCTTTCCCCGACGCGGATGTGGCGGAATTGGCAGACGCGCTAGACTCAGGATCTAGTGTCCGATAAGGACGTGGAGGTTCGAATCCTCTCATCCGCACTTTGTCCGGAAAAAAATTCGGAAACCGCGAAGTAGATTCCGCTTTCGCCGCGCGCTAGATCAGTAGTCTAGCGCGCCATTGGGATCGGTCCGCCCAAGTGAGTCGGGGTGACGCCCCGGAATTTCGAGTGATGCTCGATACTTAGCAGCACTTGGGCGGCCCGATCCCGATGGCCCGCCTTTCAGACGCCGTGGAATGACCCACCCAAGCCGGCCGACCCCCAACGCGACGGCGAAATCGCAAAAA
>JAJDEH010000233.1 GCA_029259935.1 Planctomycetota bacterium | reverse complement strand
GCCGCGATGTCGGCCAAGATTTGACGGCCCGCTTCAATCTCCTCGGGCTTGCGCGCGTTGGGTACCGTGAGCGAAACGCGGATGGTATCGCCGATGCCACCGCCGATCAGTTGCTCGAACGCGATCCGCGTTTTGATGACGCCATCGGGCGGCATGCCGGCTTCCGTCACGCCTAGATGCAGCGGCACGTCGGGCCGCCGCTCGGCAAATCGTCGATTCACTTCAATGACTTTTTGCGGATCGGAATCTTTTAGCGACACACAATAACGGGTGAAGTTCAGCGAATCGAGATGAACGCAATGTTCCCACGCGCTTTCCAGCATGGGCGTGATCGAATCTTCCGGATCGTACTTTTCCTTCTTGGCCGGGTCGACACTGCCGCAGTTGACGCCGACTCGGATCGCGCAATCGTGTTCCTGCGCCACGCCGGCCAGATAATCGACTTTTTCCTGCCAAGGCTTCTCACGCTCGTGATGGTAAAGGTGCCCCGGGTTGTAGCGAACCTTATCGACATGCGGCGCGACCAATTCGGCCAACCGATAATTCTCCTGCAGATCGACCGACAGATTGGCGGAGGTTTGGCGACGGATTTCCGCCAGCGCCTCGGCGTCCTTCTTGCTGTCCACGGCGATTCGCACCACGTCGGCTCCGGCTTCCGCCAAGGCAGCGACTTGCTCGACGGTGGCATCGATCTGCTGGGTGTGGGTGGCCGTCATGCTTTGAACGGCGATCGGGTGGCCGTCGCCAATGGTGACCGTGCCGATTTTGACCGCGCGAGTCGGATTGCGAGCTATTTCCACAATGGCTTCCTCGGGTTTGCAAGTTCGGACGGTATTGTTTCTAACCGCAGCCGATCTGGCAATGTCACTGGCTGCCCGCTTTCGGTTCCGCCGGGGGACGTTGGTAGACGACAACTCCGTTGGAGCGGTAAACCATATGATAGCCGGCTTTTACGGCCGCTTCTTCGATTCGCTTGGTGTGCTCCAGACTTTGTTGGAATTCCTCAAATCGATCGAGAACCACCCAATCAAAGATCTCAATCGGAGATCGCCCCTCGCCAGCCTCCGCTCGCAGTGCCTCCCAGCGGTGGTGGGCTTCATCAACCGGCTCCAGTCGGCGAACGCCTAGCAAGTGGGCGGCGATGCGGCCGGTCGCCACAACGCTGGCATCTTTTTGGTTTGCCATCATCACGGCCCGATCGAGGCTCCGCAGGGCGAGCCCCGGTTGCCGCCGCGCCTGGGCGGCCGGATCGCGATAAGTCAAAACCATCAAGAGCGAAGCCGTCGGCTGGCTGGTAAACGGCAGTGCGCCAAAGAACACCGAGCCGATCAAGCAGGCGGACAGGGCGTAACTGGCATGAGAGGTAAGTATAGAATCGCGCTGGGCCGTCGACGCGCCTTTTATGTCAATCGCCGTCGACCCGGCGATGGCGGCCAGGAACAGCACTGGCAGCATCGTGGTCGTATATTGAAAGGCGATGCTTGTCGCATGCGGCGCGGACCAAACGAGTAAAACTGCCAGCGGAAGAATCAGGGCCAACAGGATCGGCCAAGCGCGAGCCAAGGGCCGCAGGCCCAGCGGCACGGCCAGCGCCAGCAAGAAGTAGACGCTGGAAATCTTAAAGATGTATTCCAAACTTGAGTTGTAGAGAATTCGGCCGCGCTGTTCGCGAGCAAAGCCCGAAAAGAAGTACACGAAGCCGAATGCGACGATCAGCAGGATCCACAAGATCAGCCAAGTACGTGGCGACAGCCGATGGCAATGCAAGGCGACGTGGCTCGAATTTTGGTTGCGGTCTCGATCGCGCGAGACGATCCAGGCCTGAATCGCCATGGCGGCGGCCAGGCAACCAAGAATGACAATCACGTCTTCTCGAAAACTGCAGGCGACCACCGCCGCCGCCGCCGCGGTGATCGGCCACCCGCGCGACAGCGCCCAGATCGCCGCGAAGATAAACGGCAAAGCACAAGACACGGGATGCCAACCATAGGAGAAATTCAAGTTCATCAGTCCCAGGGATGGGAACATAAGATAAGCCGCGCCCCACATCGCGGCGGCGATTCGTGTGGCTCCGTGAGCGCGAGCAATGCCGAATACCAACGGCGCTGGCAACGCCAAGCAAACGGCTTGAACTAGAATGAACAGTTGGGGATCGGGCCACAGGCCCCAGAGCGGGGCAAGTAGGGCAAGCCCTGGATTGAAGTGGTCCCAAAACGGCGGCAGACTGGGTGTCTGCAGCAGAAATCCGCGGCCTTCCCATGTGTTCACGACGCGATGGCCAAAGTGGCCGAAGTCGTGAAAGCCCAGCATGAATTCGCTGTAAGCCTGCTTCCCCTGGACAAACCACCACACGCCAAACGCGATCGCGAGCAGCCAAACAAACGCAAGCCAGATGAAGTTGGGGATTGAGTTTTTTCCACGGCCGCCAAGCGAGATTCCTTGCAAGATGGCCGCCGCCGCGCTGCCGGTTACGGCGCACATCAATAGCGGCTCGAAGAAGCTTGGCATCAGCAGGCTGGGCAGTGGATCGCCAGCCAGCAGCCGCAAGAAGTCCAACAGCGGCACGATCCAGGCCAGCAGTAACCACCGCGTCGCCGTTGGTGTCGAACTTGGCGATTTCGTCGTGTTATGCCATGCGCCAGCGCACAGCAAACCGGCCACGATCGCGATCACCAGCAGTCCTAAGTTTGAAAGTGCGAAGAAGCCCCAACATCGCGGTGCGGTGCCGCCCACTTGATAGAAGGCGGGGACATGCTCGCGAACCGCCAACAACGCGACCGCCCAGAACCAACCCGCCGCTCCCAAAACCGCCAGCAAAGGGCCAAGCTTGCGGGCATTGATTGCGGTCGTACTAGAAGTGTTGCCGGACATGTCGTCATCGTCAGGAGCGCAAGGCGCGGTGTCAAGGATAGCTACCGTCCGAACGGGCAATCAAGGCTTGTTTTACGAACTTATCCCGCGCTTCGTTCGTTCACCCCGTCTGCGCGGGCCGTCGGTATAGAATGATGGGACGAAGGAAGAAACGAAGAACTCTCCTTGTCAAAGGACGGGAATACCGTCCACTCCCTGCCGTGGGGCCATGGAACTGAAAGAGGACTCATCTAGCACTAGCAAGACAGCATCCGTGGGCAGCCAAGAACTGCTGCGAAGAGGCGTTTTTCAGTTCAGCCCCGCACGGCGGTGGGGCGATACTAAACAGTGGCCCACGCGCGGGCGGCATTACAGAACCGTCGATCCATCTTGACGGTTCACCGTTCGGCTGCGACGATCCCACCCCGTTTTCCTCCGCCAAGACTTCTTGAGAACAGAAGAAGATCCGCCATCGTAGTTATTTTAAGTGGCAATCTCGTCTCGTTTTCGGGCAACATGCTTTCGAGCAACTTACGATGAAAAAATCTCTCTTTGTAACTCTTGCATTGACCAGCCTGGTCTGTTCCTCGATCGGCTGTAATTCACCCTATCATCGGGATCGCGGCGCGGCGATGGGCGGATTGGCGGGAGCGGCAATTGGTGCGGCAATCGGCGAACATAACGACAATCCGCTGGCGGGAGCCGCGATTGGAACGGTCGCCGGAGCGCTGACCGGAGCCGCGATTGGCGACGCCGTGGATGCCGACATTGCTCGGAACAACGCCATCATCGAACAGCAAATGGGCCAGCGACTGGCGGGAGCCGTCACGGTGCCCCAAGCCATTGCCATGTCGCAGTCCGGGTTGAGCCCCGAAGTGATCAACACGCACATTCGCGCCAATGGCGTCGCTCAGCGTCCCACGACAGACGATCTGATCGTGATGAAAAATCAAGGAGTTAGTGATGTCGTCGTGAACGCGATGCAGAGCCAGCCTCCCGTCACCGCATTGCCGCCCGGCGCCGTGCCCAGCCGGCCAGTGGTCGTGGAAGAGCACCACTATTGGGGCCGTCCGGTGCCCTACCGGCCCGCCCATTTCCATCATCATCACCATCGCCGGCACCATGGATCAAGAGTCGGGTGGGGCGTCTCTTTTACGAACTGAACCTCGGCTCTTACGAACGGTTCTCCTCGCGGCCAACGTGGTCCTCCCGGCTCGCCGGTCGAAGGACCGCCTTTTCGGATTCGCGACTTCCCACTATCCTTTGGGAAGTGCCTGACGCGTTAGAGACGTGTGCCCGCGCGCTATGACTCACGGGTGGCGCGTCGTTGACGGCCGCGCAAAATCCCAAGAATGACGAAGACGACTTTGATGGTCGAGAGGTCCATGAGTTCCGAAACAACTGACGAAACGCAAAGACCCGTCAAGAAGCTGCGGTCCGGACGATCGCGAAGGAGCAAGTTCCCTTCGTGGTTTGTCATTGTGCTGGTGATCGTTGCCATATCCATCGCGGTCTCGATCCAACAATTCGCCTATCGGCTCGATGAAGTCGCGTCGCTCGACCGGGCCACGTTAAATATTTATACCTTGATCGCCAGCTTCGTGGCGTTCATGACGTTGGCGATTTGGTACCTGCTTTCTAGCGACTTCACGATACGGACGCGCATGCTTTCATCGGCGTCGTTCATTACCTTGGTCGTGATGTTTTTCGGTTTGTTTGAATTGGTCAGCGTGGATGCCGATCTCGTTCCAACGTTCCGGCCTCGCTGGGAGCCGCCCGCGGATACGATGCTAGCTAAGCCCACGGCGAAAGCCGTCCAGATCGACTTGAAAACCACCACGCCAGCGGACTTCCCGCAATTCCTCGGGCCGTCGCGCGATGGCGTTCTGCCCAATGTTCGCTTGCAACGCGACTGGTCGAAGCATCCTCCCAAGAAGATCTGGCGGCAGCCGATCGGTGCCGGGCATTCCGCCTTTGCCGCCGTGAACGGCTTTGCGGTGACCATGGAGCAACGGGGCAACGAGGAGATGGTCTCCTGTTACGAAATCGCGACGGGAGAGCTTCGCTGGTGGCATTCGATAAAGGCTCGTCATCATTCGACCATGGGCGACACGGGACCGCGCGCCACTCCCACGATCCACGAAGGACGCGTGTATGCTCTCGGTGCCACCGGCGTCCTTCGCTGCCTGAATGGAGACACCGGCGACTTGATTTGGAGTAACGACCTTCTCGATCAATTCGGTGTGGCCAGCGCGGAAAAAGACATGAAAGCCATCGCTTGGGGCCGCGCGAATTCCCCGCTGGTGGTGGACGATGTCGTTGTCGTGCCGGCGGGCGGTCCCCAAGGCGGACCCTATGTATCGCTGGTCGCCTATGACCAACGGACGGGAGAAGAAGTTTGGCGGGGCGGAGACCAACAAGCCAGTTATAGTTCGCCGTCATTAATCACCATCGGCGGCGTGCGGCAAATTGTGATCGTGAATGAGGCCACCGTCAGCGGTCACTTTTTCGATCAAGCCAGCAGCGGTGGAAGCCACGCGGTTGGCGAGAAACTGTGGCGATTTGAATGGCCTGGCAGCAGCAACACGGGTGCCAACGTCTCGCAGACGCACGTCTTGGCGGGTGATAAAATCTTCGCGTCGAAAGGATACGGTGAAGGCGCGGCGGTCTTTCAGCTATCGGTCCAGGACGGCCAATTTTCCGCGACCGAAGACTGGCATAAGCACGCAATCTTGAAGACGAAATTCACCAACGTGGTGATGCACGAGGGCCACGCTTATGGACTTTCAGATGGCATTTTGGAATGTGCCGACGTTTCAACCGGCAAGCGAAAGTGGAAAAAGCGGGGCCGCTTCGGACATGGCCAAGTTCTACTCGTGGGCGATCTCTTGCTAGTCTTGGGCGAAGAGGGCGAATTGACGTTGCTAGACATCTCGCCCGACGGTGCCGAGGAACTCGGGCAGATTCAAGCCATCGACGGCAAGAGTTGGAACAATCTGTGCCTCCATGGCGACCAGCTCTTGGTCCGCAACGGCAAAGAAGCCGCATGTTACCAGTTGGCCATCGCCCCGTCGGAGGCGAAGAAAGCCAACGGATCGTAGTCGTCGCTGGTGGGTCGTTATTATTTCAACGAGCTCAAGAAGGCAATCAAATCCGCGACTTGTTCGGCCGTCAGGTCGCTGAGCTGCAGTTCGGGCATCAGTGATTTTTGCTGGGGAGCTATCAGTTCGATCTCGTCAGCGGGAATCTGGACATCCTTGCCTTGGGCATTCTTCAGGATGACCAAGTCGTCCGATCTTTTCACGACCAATCCGCTCAAGACGCGGCCCGCGGACGTTTCCACCAAGTAGGTTAGAAACTTGGGGTCGATTTGCTTGGACGGCTGCAGGATGCTCTCCAACAACTGGGCCCGGTCAAACTTCTTGCCAATCGCGGTCAATTCGGGCCCAACGGCCACACCTTGATCGCCGATCTTGTGGCAGTTTTTGCATTGCACCCCGGCCGTACTCAAGAAGACTTTCCGCCCTTGTTCGACGTCGCCCCGCAGCGCCAAAATTTGCCCCGGATCGATCGACGGTCCCAACCGTTTGGTTCGCTTTTCTTCGGGCAGAAATCGTTCGAACAGGTCTCGAATCTGAATGTCCTGGTGCGCCGTACCCTTTGTGAGAACCGCGTCGCGCACGGGTGACGATAGTTCTTGCTTGCCGACGGCCCGCAATAGGATCATCGCGCCGCTGGTCGACGATAACAGTTGGTCAGCCGCTTGTTGACGCAGGTCGGTGGGCGACCTTTCGGAAGCCAAGGTCCGCAACGCGGCTCTTTGCGCCAGCCGTAACTTGGCGACGGATGCGGTTGGTGCGGGGACGTCCTTCCAATTGGCGATCCAATCGTGAATCAGATCCACACCCTGCTGGTCGACGACCTGAGAACCAAAGTAAGGCATCCGCCCACGCCCCAACTTGGCCATGCGATAGTACAGCACACTGCGAAAAGGATCGCCGGGTGTCAGCACTTCGGCTCCGTGAATGGCAAAGGTACCTTGCGTCGGTCGCGCATTGAGCAAATGAGTCTTCTCGATGGAAAAGTCGCGAATCAGTTCGATAGCCGCCGTCCCGCCGCCGCCGCGGCGGTGACAATGCGCGCAATTGACATGCAAATACGATCGCGCCCGGTCGTCCAAGGCGGCCTCTTCATCCGCGGGAGACGTCATTTTCGGAAGCTCCGCCGGCAGCGGCTCGGCAAACAGGCCAATGTGCAGCAGCGTTCGCAATTGATCAGGCAAAACTTTCGCGGAAGAAACTCTGCCGCCGTAATCATGTGTGCGGTTGAGTTGAGCAAGGTTGAAGCCGTAAATCGAGCCGCCACGCGTACTGTGGCACAACAGACATTCGCTGCGACCGGCGATGCGCCACGTTTGCGTACGTTGTCCGGATGGTTGGCTGGCGTCGCGGATTGCGATCTTTCGCTGCTCTCCTTCCACGGGGGCCAGCGTGGCATCGGTTTGCGCGTCGTTCCAGACGTACGTGTAACCCCGCCAGGTATCGACGTCGAAATGGAAAATCTGCGTTTCGATGCGGCGTTGTGACGCTGGGTCACCCGCATCCGTCGCTAGGGAAATCGTTTTCATTAACACGCCGTCCGTGGGAAACTCCCACATTCCCTTGATGTAACCGGCCTGCACATTCGTCTTTTTGTAAGTGCCCAGTTTGCTCACGCCCGGCAAGGCAACAAAACGTTGGGCCATCGCGCCGTCGGCCCAGGGTTCGGCATTAATGCTGTAGGGAATCACGCCTGGCGCGACTTCATGATCCTTGACCGAAGCGAACAGACCGGTTTCGCTCAGTTTGGTGGGAAACTCGCGATTGGCTTCGGTGACCGGGCTGGGAACCAGTTGATGAATCGTTCCGTCATACCCCACCACATGCAATTCGCCACGCCGATCGACTCCAAAACAGATCACCTGCAACGTGCTGTCGACTAGTTCTTTGCGCCAGGTTACCTGTTTGCCGTCGTGGCGGACTCCCCAGATCTTTCCTGTCACGTAGTCGCCGTAGACATACGTTCCCACTAGATCTTTCAGTCGGCCACCGCGATACACATGTCCGCCGGTGATGGAACGGGATTCGATGTGCGAATGTTCCACCGTGGGAGGCAGCACGGGAGTCGGTCCGCGGGTGCGTTCACGATGCACGGCTTGGCTGCCTTCCACCAAGCTCCAGCCGTAGTTACCGCCCCGTTCAACGCGATAAATCATCTCCCACATTTCCCAGCCGACATCGCCGACCCACAAAGCCCCATTAACGGGATCGAAGCTGATCTTCCAGGGATTGCGAAATCCGTAGGCCCAAACTTCTGGTCGCGCCTCGTCCAATTCGACAAACGGATTGTCACTGGGAACCGAATAGAGCTGGCCACCGGCGGGTCGGTCGACGTCGATCCGCAAAATGCTGGACCGCAGATTGCTGACGTCTTGGCCCGACTTCAGTGGATCGGGCGGGAACGCCGGGCCGGCATCGCCGGTTGAAATATAGAGGAAGCCGTCGGGTCCAAATTTTAGGCAGCCGCCGTTGTGCCCGCCGGACCGCCAAGTCAGCAGGACTTTCTCACTCGCTGGATCAATTCGAGGCGGATCGTCGCCGATTACGTGAAACCGCGACACACGCGTCCCTTCGGGATCGTTATCCGCCAAGACGTAGCAAATGTAGCAATAGCCGTTTTGCTGGAATTGCGGGTGGAATGTCAGGCCGTACGCGCGGCGCATCCCGTCAATGTTTTTTCCCAAATCAAAAAACAGATCAGGCGTTTCGCGGTTTTGGTCGTCGGTAAAGGAAAAGATCTTGCCTTCCAATTCAACCAAAAACATGCGGTCGCTGCCCGGCGCGTCGGTGAAGATCACGGGATTGGCGAACTGCAACTTGGGATACACTCGCTCCAGCCGATACGGCGGGGGCGGCTCGGGCGAACCGGTAATCCGCGAAGTTGTCCACGGAACGCGCCGGTCAATGCCGAACGACTCCTGTGCTTCCGCGGCCGCACTCCAGGCACCGACGCTCAAGGCTATGACGGGAAAGAACATGGGAAGACACAAGCGGTGGATCATGTTGTCGCTCAATTGTTTTCAAGAAATGCAAACTGCCAAGCCATGATAGATTACGCCTGAATCGAGGACAACATTTCGCGAGCCTTCACCGATTTGGCCTCGCACACGCTGGGACGCGAGTTGATGTGAACCAACGAGGATGATTGATTCCGAGTCGGGGACGGATTATCGTATGTACTGTTGCTCACGCCCCATCCAACCCCCCCGATCCCTCCCCTAGGAGATACGAACATGAAATTGGCGCGGTCCCTCTTCCTTGCAGCGCTCGCTTTTCTTACTACCTTGCCGGCCATGGCCGAAGTCAAGCTTCCCAGCATCATTGGCGACAACATGGTGCTGCAGCGCGATGAAGAGCTGCCTATTTGGGGGTGGGACGACGCAGGCGCGGACGTGTCGGTGACAATCGGCGACGCCAAAGCCACGGCGAAAGCTGGCAGCGACGGTAAATGGATGGTCAAGCTTCCGGCAATGCCGGCGGGTGGTCCGCATACGGTGACGGTTGCCGGCAGCAACACGGTGACGCTAAAGAACGTGCTGGTGGGCGAAGTTTGGCTGTGCAGCGGACAGTCCAATATGGAATGGACCGTTAGCCGTTCGAATAACGCAAAAGAAGAAATTGCGGCCGCGAAATTCCCCAACATTCGCCACATTAAGATTCCTCACGTCCCGTCGGACAAACCGCAAAGCGATGTCAAGTCCGGAGGTTGGCAAGCCACCACGCCACAGACCGCCGGCAACTTTACAGCGGTTGGCTATTTCTTCGCCCGAAATCTGCATAAGGAACTCGACGTGCCGATCGGGTTGATCGGGTCGAACTGGGGCGGAACCCGCATTGAACCGTGGACGCCGCCCGCCGGTTTCAAGCAAGTGCCCGCCTTGAAGGACATCGCCGACAATTTGGATACGTTTCCCAAGAAAAACAAGGACGGTCGAGTCCAGCATCAAACGGCGCTGGCGCTTTACAACGGCATGATTCATCCGTTGGTGCCGTACGCCATTCGCGGCGCGATCTGGTATCAGGGCGAATCCAATAATGGCGAAGGCATGCTGTATCACGAAAAAATGAAAGCCCTAATCGCTGGCTGGCGATCGGTATGGAACAAGAAGGATTTGCCGTTCTATTTCGTTCAGCTAGCGCCTTACAGCTATGGTGGCGATCCGACGCGGCTGGCGGGAATTTGGGAAGCGCAAACGGCGACGCTTGCAATCCCCCACACCGGCATGGCGGTGACAACCGACATTGGCAACATCAAGGATATTCATCCGCGCAACAAGCAAGACGTCGGCAAGCGGCTTGCGCTGTGGGCTTTGGCCAAGAACTACGGCCAGGACGACCTGGTCTATAGTGGTCCTCTGTACAAGTCGATGAAGGTCGAAGACAACAAGATTCGCATTCAATTCGATCACGTTGCCGGCGGCTTGGCCGCACGTGACAGTAAGGCTCTGTCCCATTTCACGATCGCGGGCGAAGACAAGAAATTCGTGGAAGCCAAGGCCGAAATCGACGGCGATTGTGTTGTGGTTTCCGCCGAATCGGTCAAAAACCCGGTCGCCGTCCGTTTTGGTTGGCATCAAAACGCCGAACCCAACCTGATGAACAAGGAAGGGCTGCCGGCTTCCCCATTCCGGACCGATAAGTAGCTGTGGATGAAGACCATCGCAGCGTTTCTATTGAAGGCTTCTGCCCGCCTTCAATAGAAGAAGACGCTGTGATGGTCCGCCGGGGCCAGCCCGGGCCCGAGACGCGGTCGTCGCCAGGACCGCCTATCTGGCGTTGCAGACGGGAATTGAACCGCTATACTGTGAGTTTCCACGATTTTGGCGATTTAAAACGAGGCGAATCATGGCCCGGGTTTGTGAAGTTTGCGGTAAGCGGTCCCAAATGGGTAACTCGGTGGAAACTCGCGGAAAAGCGAAATACCTAGGCGGCGTGGGAACGAAAGTCACCGGAATCTCCCGGCGTCAGTTCAAGCCGAATCTGCAGCGGGTCAAGGTCAGCACCGCCAGCGGCGAAACAAAATCGATGCGAGTCTGCACGCAGTGCATTCGCAGCGGTGCCGTGAAGAAGGTCGTCCGTCGCAAGCCGTTTAATCTGCCAAGCGACAAAAAGCCGGCCGCCAAATCCTCTTAGCGAGGTAGCCTCTTTACGCGATAACCTCGTGAACTAATCACTGGGCCAAGTTCTCCGATGAGTTTGACGCGAGATGATGTCGAAAAGGTGTCGCTGCTCGCGCGGTTGCAACTCTCGGATGATGAACTGAGCGAGTTGACCGCCCAGTTGAGCCAGATCGTCGACTACGTCGAGCAACTGAAGCAGCTTGACACGGACAACGTCGAGCCCATGGCGCACGCCGCCGACCTGTCGAACGTGTTTGCCGACGACGTGGCGCGCGAGAGTCTGCCGCGCGAAGAAATGTTGGCGAACGCTCCGAAACACGATGAAGAGTGTTACCGGGTTCCGGCCGTGCTGGGCGGGTGATTTTGAAATACTGACATGTCACTGCACGAGTCATCCGCGACCCAACTGCTGGGCGAACTAGAATCGGGAGCTTTGTCCGCGGTCGAGGTTGCCGAGGCCTTCTTCGGACAAATCGATCAGCACGAAGGCACCCTCCACTCATTTGTCAGCAGCGATCGGGACGCCGCGCTGGCTTCGGCTGAAGATATAGACCATCGCCGAAAAACGGGAAAACCCGTGGGGCGATTGGCCGGCTTGCCCGTGGCCGTCAAAGACGTTCTGTGCACCCGCAGCGTGACGACAACCTGCGGATCGCGAATGTTGGAACACTTCGTTCCTCCGTACGACGCGACGGTGATTGCCAAACTGAAGGCCGCCGATGCCGTGTTCATCGGACGAACCAACATGGACGAGTTCGCCATGGGCAGTTCCACGGAAAACTCGGCCTTCGGCCACACGAAGAATCCTTGGAATACCCTGCACATTCCGGGCGGCTCAAGCGGCGGATCGGCGGCTTGCCTGGCGGCCTCGATGGCACCTCTGTCCATCGGCACGGATACCGGCGGTTCGATTCGCCAGCCAGCGGCCTACTGCGGAGTCACGGGGATGAAGCCGACTTACGGCCGGGTCAGTCGTTACGGTCTGGTCGCTTTTGCTAGCAGCTTGGACCAAGTCGGCCCGCTGGCTCGCACGGCGGAAGACGCGGCTCTGCTTTTGGAAGTGATTGCGGGCCACGACGAACGAGATTCGACCTCCGCGAATTTGCCCGTTCCCGAATTCACCCAGCGAATCGTCCAGCCCCTTGAAAACCTTTGCGTGGGCCTCGTGCAAGAACATTTTGGCGAAGGGCTGGATCCGGAAATCGATGCCGCCACACGAGAAGCGATCAAGGTTCTTGAATCGCTGGGCGCGACCGTCAAGCAGATTTCCATGCCGCATAACAAGTTCGCCATCGCCACTTACTACATCATCGCGCCTTGCGAAGCGTCGAGCAATTTGGCCCGCTACGACGGTGCCCACTATGGCTTCCGGACCGACGAGCAGCAGATGATGGCCGAGCTTAAGGCGGAGCAACAGTCGCGGCCCGACGAAGACGGCGACGGCCCGCTGGTCCGCATGTATCGCAAGACGCGGGCCGAGGGGTTTGGTGCCGAAGTCAAGCGGCGGATCATGCTGGGGACCTACGCGCTGAGTTCCGGCTACTACGATGCCTATTACGTCAAAGCACTCAAGGTACGCCGCTTAATTCGACAAGATTACGACGATGCATTCAAGGAAGTCGATTTGATCATCGGTCCAACAACGCCTTCGGCGGCCTTCAAGATTGGCGAAAAGTCGGGTGATCCGCTGTCGATGTATCTGGAAGATCTTTACACCGTCAGCGCGAACCTGGCCGGAGTCTGCGGCATCTCGATTCCGTGCGGGTTTACATCCGCCGGCCTGCCCGTCGGGGTGCAAATGCAAGCGCCGGCTTTCGAGGAAGAACGGCTGTTGCGAGCCGCTCACATGTACCAGCAAGCGACCGATTGGCATACTCGCAAGCCGGTGATCTAACGAAGTAACGGTCGGCGGAACCATGACTACGGACTTACCCTACGAGATCATCATCGGCTTGGAAGTGCATGTGCAGCTTCTTACGAAAACGAAGCTGTTCTGCCGCTGTAGCACTCGCTACGGAGCGCCGCCCAACACGCAGACTTGTCCCGTTTGCACGGGCATGCCGGGATCGCTGCCCGTGATGAACCGCGAAGCGTTCGCCTTGGGCCTGAAGACAGCGGTGGCACTCGACTGCACGATTCCCGAGTTCACAAAATGGGACCGCAAGCAATATTACTATCCCGACTTGCCCAAGGGCTATCAAATCAGCCAATACGATCTGCCGATGTCCGAGCACGGCTGGCTGGAGATTAGCGATCCCAAGGGGCAATTTGAGACCAAGCGGGTCGGCATTACGCGGGCTCATTTGGAAGAAGACGCCGGCAAGAGCATGCACGACGAAGCAGCCGGCAAAGCGGACAGCCGCATTGACTTGAACCGCACCGGGACACCGCTGCTGGAAATCGTCAGCGAACCCGACATGCGTTCGCCCGACGAAGCGAAGGCGTATTTGACCGAATTGAAATTGCTGCTGACCTATCTCGGCGTCTCGGACTGCAACATGCAGGAAGGCAGTTTGCGCGTCGACGCCAACATCAACTTGCACCTCGATACGCCCGACGGCAAAGTGGCCACGCCGATTGTCGAAGTAAAAAACATGAACAGCTTTCGGGCTGTCGAACGGGCCTTGGCCTACGAAGCCGAGCGTCAATACGACGTGTGGCAAGAGACCAAACTGACAAAGGACTCGCCCGGAGTGTTCAAGACCACGCGGGGCTGGGACGACCAGGCGCAGCGAACAACCAAGCAACGTGAGAAGGAAGAATCGAGCGACTATCGGTACTTTCCCGATCCCGACTTGGTGCCGGTCGTTGTTTCGCCAGCGGAAGTGGAAGAAGTCCGGTCGAACTTGGCGGAACTGCCGGCGGCCACGCGTCAGCGTCTGCAAGCGACTTACAGTCTGGATGCTTATGACGCGGAAGTTCTCGTCAATCAGGGCCGGCCGCTTGTTGATTATTTCGTCGCGCTGTGTGAAGCGAGCGGCGATGCCAAACGGGCCAGCAACTGGGTTCAGCAGGACGTCATGCGCACGTTGAACGAACGCGAACTGTCGATTGACGAGTTTCCCATTTCGTCCACGTCGCTTGCGGAACTGTTGGGTGCGATCAAGGAGGGCCAAGTCGACAACACGCGTGCCAAGGACGTATTCGCCGAAATGCTGGCATCCGAACAATCGGCCGCCGATGCGATGCAGGCTTTGGGGATCGAAAAAGTGGACGATTCTGCCTTGAGCGACCTGTGCCAAGAACTGCTCGACGCAAATCCCAAGATCGTGGCCGATGTCAAAAGCGGCAATGCCAAGGCCGTGGGAGCTTTGATTGGCCAGGCCAAGAAGAAGAACCCCAACGTGAACCCCAATGACATTCGGCGGCTGTGCTTGGAACTGATAGCCGCTCAATGACGGGCACCATCGCCGCACGCACGGTTGTCCAGGCGATTCTAGTATTGGTACACTGCGGTCTTCATTCGTTGAACCATTTTTGAGGACCGGAATCAATGAGCCACGGTGGACCGCCCGCGCAGCCCAGCATCGAGAGTTCGGTTCAGCCCACGGTAGGCTGGCACTGCACTCACATTTATTATTCTTTCAATCGCGCGGCCCTCCAGGGAATCAGCCCGGCCGATTTGCAAACGGGTTGCGATCAGCTAAAGCAAGCGCTGGACCCCGCCGGAGCGGACGCTCCCAAACGGCTGCAAACGAGCATTGTCAGCGGACACAAGGCGGATTTTGGGCTGATGCTGATGGACCCCGATCCATTGCGAATCGATGCCGTGCATCAGCGGTTGATGGCCGGCCACTTGGGCCCGGCATTGCAGCCGGCTTACTCATTTGTCTCGGTTACCGAGATCTCGGAATATGTGCCAACGCTGGAGCAATACGCCCGGCGGCTCGTTCAGGAAGGCGAGGAAGAAGGCGGACCGGCCTTCAACGCCAAAATGAAAGCCTACGAGGCGCGGCTGCCGATGATGAACCAGCAACGCCTCACGCCCGATTTTCCGGACTGGCCCGCGACCTGCTTCTATCCCATGAACAAGAAACGCAAAGTCGGCGAAAATTGGTTCATGATGCCGTTTTCCGCGCGGAACAAGTTGATGGCCGAGCACGCGCGCAGCGGCATGAAGTTCGCCGGCAAGGTGTCGCAATTGATCACGGTGGGCGTCGGCTTTGAAGATTGGGAATGGGGGGTCACCCTGTGGGCGCGAAATCCAGAGTTCCTTAAGGATATCGTGTACACCATGCGGTTCGACGAGGCGAGCGCCCGCTTTGCTGAATTCGGTCCGTTTTATACGAGCTACCTATCTAGCGCCGAAGACATACTGCGTCACTGTCAGGTGCTGCGCTGATGTGCTAGGCTCAACAAGCACCGCCGGTTTGGCGGGATGTTACTCGGCTGCCAATCGCGGCCTGTTTGACCCGGCGGACATTCCCATGTCGACTCCTCGATTTCCCAAGAACCCATTGAAAGGCCGTGAGAACCTATTCGTCGACAGTGACGGAAGCAATCCGTTCGGCGACGAAGAGGGGAATGACGAGTCCCCGGTGAGCCCCAGTGCTTATGGCGTACCGTCGGCAAGCGACGAGCCGGCCTACCAGGTTCAGTATCAGACCATTTACGCGCACCGCCGCATGACGGTCCTCGCGGTCGGCATCACGTCGTTCGTGCTGGCCGCCATGCTGATCCTGCTGAGTCTGTATTGGGCCATGGTCGTCGTGCTGGTGGTTTGCAATCTTTCGTTGACGGTCATCGGCTGCGCGATCGGATTTTCGGATTTGAATGCCATGAAGGCGGGAGCCATGGATGCCAGCGGCCGTCGGCTAACAAGAATCGGCACCTGGCTTAGCCTGGCGGCAACGATCGGATCCATCGGGTTTGTGGTCAAGCTGATCATCGATCTGTTTCTCTGGGTGAACAGTCAGTAGGTCGCGCGTCCGATCATTCATCGCTCGCATTTGGAAAGTCATCAGCATGGCCCGCTGGCTAGACGAAGCACTTGTCATCGACGTCGAATCGACCTGTTGGGAAAACGGGCCGCCCAAAAATCAGATGAGCGAGATTATTGAAATCGGGCTCTGCACGGTCGACTTGAAGAACCTGCGACGTCTCGAAAAGCGCAGCATTCTCGTGCGGCCTTTGCGGTCCGACGTGAGCCCCTTCTGTACTGACCTGACCACGATCACGCCAGACATGGTCGCGACGGCCGAGCCCTTGCCGAGCGCCCTGGAAATCCTCAAACACGATTACGGTTCGCGCGAGCGCTTGTTCGCCAGTTGGGGCGACTATGACCGCAATCAGTTTCACCGGAACTGCGAAGCGTACGGACTGGCTTACCCCTTCGGTCCCACGCATCTCAATGTGAAAACGCTGTTTTCCGCCGCGCTCGGTTTGCCGCGCGAACTGGGGCTCGACGCCGCGCTGGAACACGTCGGCCTGACCCTGGAAGGCACCCACCATCGGGGAGACGACGACGCGTGGAACATTGCCGAGCTGTTTTGTTGGCTGCTGCGCCGCACTCGCGGGACGGGCGTTTCGAGCTGACAATGGGGGGCAAATAGCTTAGCTGCCGGTCCGCCGCTTGCCTATTTTATTTCCTCAAAATTCTTCCTGTAACCAAATGGCTGCTACCAACCATTAACAGAAGGAGTTAGTCTGTCTAATGCCTCACTTTTTTACCCCCGGCCCGTATCACCCACCCGCTTTGAATCAATGCCCCCTTCACGGTTTTTGATCACGTCTTTTCTTGCATTCTTGGCCTTGTTGTCGTCATCGGTTGTTCCACAAACCGCCCAAGCTGAGGGGGAGTGGGAGACCACGGCGGCGGCGGACGAGGCCCTGGAACGCGGTCTACGATGGCTGGCGGCAAACCAGGGCGACGAGGGGAATTGGCAGTCCAACGATTTGGGCCTGGTGGGCATGGGTGCACTGGCGTTCATGGCGGCCGGCCACGCGCCGGGGCGAGGCGAATACGGCGAGGAATTGCAACGGGCTCTCGATTACGTCGTCAATCATTCTCGTTCCAACGGCCTCTTGAATATCGCCGACAAACAACGCGACATGTACAACCACGGTTTGGCGACTTTCGTACTCGGCCAAGCTCATGGAATGACGACCACGCAAGACAAGCGGCTGATTAAAGTTCTTGACCAAGCACTGCGGCTGATCGCGGAAACGCAATGCAACGATGGCGGCTGGGGATACAATGCCCGGCGATCCTCGAACGGCCACGACCTTAGCTTGGCCGTCATGCAAGCCAAGGCCTTGCGCAGTGCCATGGACAGCGGACTGGAAGTGCCGCCGGAAGTGATCGATCTCGCCATTCGAAGCGTCCGCCAACACTACAACCCACAAAACGGCAATCGCAAAGCTCCCGAGTCTGAGCAAATGGCGATGCCCGGTTTCTTCACTTACAGCAAAGGCGGCGGCGGTGCATCCATGGCCATGGCCGCGGCGGGCGTGGTTTGCCTGCAAGAGTTTGGCCAGTACGACGACTGGCGGATCTCGAAAAATATGGAAGTCATTGGAGCCTCGATCAGTACCTTGCCTAAGGTGGACAAACGCGACGGAAAGATGCCTTTCGATGCCTATACGTTGTATTACGTCGGCCAGGCTCTTTATCAGGTTGGCGGCGAAGATTGGAAACGGAACTATCCCAAGTTGCGAGACTACCTCGTTCAGTCTCAATACGTCGACGCTGACAATCCGAAGGTCGACGGCATGTGGCAGGATTTGGGGGCTCGTGGCCAGCGGCGCGTGGGCGGGACGCCTGGCAATCTGTACGCCACTTCGGTCGCCTGTTTCATCCTGGCCATTCCCAATCGCTATTTGCCAATCTTGCAGGAAGGCAAGATTGAGAGCTTGCGGAATCGATTTGGAAAGCAGAACTAAATGAACTTCATCCCGTCGCTCACCGCTGGATTGTTCGCCGTAGCGGGGCTGGTCTGCGCGGCGGGGCCAATCTTGATTCACTTATTGAATCGGCGGCGGTTTCAGACAGTCCATTGGGCCGCGATGGATTTTTTGCGCGAGGCGTTGAAGCGCAATCGGCGGATGCTGGAAATGCGCGACATTGCCTTACTCGCGCTGCGTTGTCTGGCGGTGTTTCTGTTTGGATTGGCGCTGGCCCAGCCGTTTGTTTCTCCCGGTTCGGTTTATATGTGGATCATTGTTTTTCCAGCGGTCATTTTGGGCCTGCTGTTGATGATCGTGGCCGCGGCGTTGTGGTCCGAAGCGATCTTCCGCTGGGCGTCAGTCGCCGGGGCGGCGGCCATGTTCGGACTAGCCGCCGTGGTGCTGTCCTTTCAATTGGGCACCACGGACGAAGAGTCACAAAAATTCGACGGTGCCCAGCCGCTGCACGCCGTCTTGCTAATCGATAACAGCATGAGCATGGGATATCAGTCGATCGACGGACGGCTGATGGATGCCGCCAAGCAGCGGGCGAAGCAATTTGTCGAGCGTTTACCGGAAGGGAGTCCCGTATCCGTCGTTCCGTTGTGTGGCTCTCGATTTGGAGTTAGCTCCGACACTTACTCAAAAACGGCCGCCGTGGAAGCCATAGATCAAATCGACGTCGTGGACCGGGGATCTAACCTCCGCGACGCAGCGGGTGCCGCGACCGTGGCGTCCCAAGCCGAGCCGCGTCTGGCCAAGCGAATCGTCCTGTTCACCGATCAGCAAGCGGGAAACTGGGAAGGTTTAACCGACCCCGAGCAATTTCAGCGTTTGCCGGAAATGCAGATTGTCAACGTTTCCACGGACGATCTGGAAAACACCTGGATTTCGGACTTTCGCATCGAGGATGGCCTAGCCGACGTCGAGACACCGACCACGTTCGTCGTGGAATTACAGCATCAAGGCCCCGAGCCACGGCGAGATTTGCAGGTTTCTCTGTTCGTCGACGATGCCGAGGTGTCGACAAAGACGGTGACACTCGAACCGGGCCAGGGTGCCCGCGAAGTGCGTTTCGAGCACTTGTTCAACTTCGTGGCGGTCGAGCCTGGCCGGGCGGCGTTCGTTCCGGTCCGCGCGTCGATAGTGCCCGACAAGTTGCCGGCGGACGACCAACGGCATCTTATCGCGCAGGTCGTGGCCGCGCTGCCGGTCGTGTTTATCGATCAATACAGCGACGATCAGGAGAACCCACGCAATAACGTGGTCGGCGAGACCAAGGCGCTTCGCAAATACATGGCACCCATCACCAGCCGCTCGTCACGGGATCGTCACTTGGTGCAAGTGCGGCATCTGCGCTTTGACCAAGTGACCCGCGATCAACTGGCGGATGCCCGTCTGGTTGTAGTGGCCGGCGTCGCGGACCCGGGTCCCTCGTTGTTGCCGTTGCTCCGCCAGTATGTTCAGCAGGGTGGGCAGTTGGTAATTGCCGCCGGATCCGCCTTTGATCCGGTTGCCTGGAATCAGGCGGATTCAGTTGAAACTGCCGGGCTCTTGCCGGGTCGGCTCAAGCCTGAACTCGTCGGGTCTCTGCCGGAAAACGCAACCAGCCAATTGAAGCCGGTGATGCTGTCGTACGACAGCATGGCGTCGCATTACTTCTTCCGCCTGGCGGATACGTCCAAGGACGAACTGTCCGACCTTTACTCACTGCCCCTGTTTTTTCGATTTGTCGACGTTGATCTCAGCGAGCAAAAACTGGCGGACATAAAAAAACGAGAGGCTGCGCGACTAGCAAAAAAAATCGCCGCGCTGGCCAACTTGGATTCAGGCGGCGAAGACAATTCAGATACCGTCGACTTTCCCACCGGTTCTAGCGATCCGTCTTGGTTGCTGTGGCGCGGCGGTGCCAGCGGCTCGGCTCTGGAATCTCTGCCGGGCGACGAAGAGGCGAAGAAAGAAGCACTCGATCAATTGGTCCAAAAGGCGCTGCCGCGTGTTCTGGCGCGGTTCGAGAACTCGGAAGAATCGCCATTCCTACTGGAGCGGTCGATTGGTCAGGGAAACGTGCTGTTTGTCGCCAGCGGCCTGCGTTCAAGCTGGAATACCCTGCACATGACCAACACGATCGTGATTTTCGATCGAATTCTGCGCAGCATGATTCAGTCCACGCTGCCGCCTCGCAATTTTTCCACCGATCAGCGAATTGCGTTGCCCTTGGAAACAAACGACCGCGAAGTATCACTGGCCCTGTACCGTCCTGGCGAAGAAGAAACACCGGAAGTGATCGACACCGGCTTTATCGCCAAGGACCAGCGGGGCTACAGCATTGCCAACTCGCTAACCGGCGGGTTCTATCGGGTCGCCGAGACGGACCAGGCGTCGGATGAGGAAAGCGTCTTGGCCGAAACGTCCGTCGCCGTCAACTGTCCGCCGGCCGAATCGGATTTGGGCGTGTTGTCGTCGGAGCAATTTTTCCAGCGAACCGCCGGATCGAACCTGCGGCTGGTTGGTCCTGGAGGCGAAATCAGCTTGGCGGGCGCTCAGGCGCACGGCCAGGATTTTTACTGGATGCTGTTGGTCTTTGCGGTCATTGTTTTTCTGCTGGCCGAATTGTGTATTTTGGCTTGGCCGGCGCTGAGAAGCCGGCTGGCGACCACGAGTTAGTCTACTCCTAGGTGAAAAGTTGGTAATCTTGAGTCGAGTTTTAGCGACCAACGGGAGCGGGTTATTACATCCGAGCGGTAGCTCGTAATTGGTTCGAGGCCCTGCCTCGTTAGCCGACTTATAGGTGAAAAGATTGGTAATCTTGAGTCAAGTTTTAGCGACCAACGGCAGCGGTTATCACACCCAAGCGTTAGCTCGTAAATGGTTCGAGGCCCTGCCTCGTTAGATTTAGAAATGCAAAGAATCGTAGCCTGGCTATTAGGATTGGAAGACGCGACGGCGGTCGGCAACGTCGAACTGTCGCTGAGCGCCGCGTGGGCGCAAGGCGCGGGCTTTTGGCTATTCTTGTTGGCCAGTGTTTTTATCGTGGGGGCGATTCTGTTTTACACGCTGCTGCAAAGTCGGGGCGGTTTGGGATGGCGGATTGCACTAGGAGCCAGCCGCGGCCTGCTGTTGACGATGTTGCTGCTCACGCTGGCCAAGCCGGTGATGCACGCCACGGTCGACAGCGAAAAGAAGCCGTTTCTGTATTTTGTTTTTGACGGCACCGACAGCATGGCGATCGAAGACCAAATTGGAGACGACGAGCGGGCCAAACTTCAATCCGCCGTCGGCCTGGAAGCACCGGGGCCAATTGCCCGAGTTTCTTATGTGAAAGCCTTGCTGGAAGACGATGAAGACGGCGTGCTGCGGAAGTTCGCCGACGAGGATCGCTGCCGCGTGGCGGCGTTTATCTTCGACGGCAACACGACCAGCCATGTGCGACGGCTGGAACTGAATCCCAACAACGACGATGCGGTCGACCTGAGTGGAAAGCACCTGGCCCAGCAGCTTACGACAGCCGGCCAAGTGACGGCGATTGGCACGGTGCTGGACGACGTCAGCCGCCAACACGGCACCAGCAACCTGGCGGGAATCGTGCTGGTCAGCGACTTTGCCAACAATTCGGGCTCCGCTCCGCTGGGAAAACGCCGTGGTCGCGACCAGTCGCCCGCCAGCAAACTGGGCGTTCCCATTTACACCGTCGGTGTCGGAGCCACGCAAGCTCGAGATTTGGGGATCGAGTTGCAAACCGACTTGCGGGTCAAGCGTGCGGAACGCAGCACGATCAACGTCAAGCTGGTGCAGAGCGGATTGCAAGACGAATCGGCCACCGTCACCGTGCGGGCTCGGCGGTTACAAGGCCTGTCGGGCGATTCGGGCGCGGACGAATTCGTCGTGGGCCGGCAAACCGTCACCCTGGCCAGTCCGATTGAATTCGCCAGCTTCCCGTTCATTCCCGAGGACGCGGGCCGATTTGAATTGGTGGCGCAGGTCGACGAATTGGTCGGCGAGATTGACGACGCGAACAACCGGGCGACCAAGAACATCAACGTGATCGACGACTATCTGCGGCTGATGTACGTGGCCCACGAGCCGACGTGGGAATGGCGTTTCGTCAAGGAAGTTTTTCATCGCGACAAATTGGTCGGCATGGAAGGCTTTCGCACCTATCTGGCGTCATCGGATCCGCGCGTTCGCGAATCCAATATTCTCTTTCTGCCAACGCTGACACCCAAGCGCAGCGATTTTTTCAAAAACGACGTCATCTTTCTGGGCGACATGCCTCAGGAAGGGCTGAGCCCGCGATTTTGTGATATGGCCAAAGAGTTCGTCGGCAAGTTCGGCGGGGGTTTGGTCGTCATTGCCGGACCTCGATTTGGTCCCCAGCAAATGGCCGGGACGCCGTTGGCCGACATGCTGCCGGTGATCATCGACCCCGATGCCCAAATGCGGGACGACCGTCCGTTTCAACTGCGGCTGGCCGGCATGGCCAGCGACTCGACGAACTATCCCTACATGAGCCTCGGCGATAACGAAGCGGAAAACGCCCAAGCCTGGAATAACCTGGGCCGCATGCAATGGTATCAGCCGGTGGCGAACAAGCATGATCTGGCGGTGGTCTTGGCCGAGCATCCGCGCGACACATGCCAGGACGGAAAAACCCGCCAGCCGCTGATCGCCGTCCGCCAATACGGCAAGGGCAAAGTGGTCTACTTGGGCTTCAACGAAATGTGGCGTTTACGAAGGCGGCACGGGGAACGGTACTATCGGCAGTTTTGGTCGCAGATGATCTACGATCTGGCCATGAGCAACGCCCTCGGCAGCGAAAAGCGGTTCGTGGTCCGCACCGCGCGGCAGGAATACCGGATCGAAGAAAAGGTTGTCCTGACCATTGATGCCTATGACGAGAACTTTCAACCGCTCGGCGAGGACTCCTTGCCGGGCGGCACGATCTCCGCCGAACTTTTCCTGCCCGAACGAGCCGGCGGTACCGACAACCGCCGCAAAATCAACATTCCCGCGCTGCGTCAGGGAGTGTTCGAAACTCGCTTTCCGGTCTATGCCGAAGGTGAATACCGCGTGCGCGTCCAAGATCCGGTCAGCGGCCACTTTACCGAACGACGATTCGAGGTCACCAGCGCGCCGGCGGAACGGCTAAGCGGGGTCAGAAATATCCGCCTGCAAGAAGACTTGGCAGCCGAGACCAGTGGTAAAAGCTACGACCTGACCACGGTTGCCAACCTTCCCGATGACATCCAGTTCGATCCGGTCGTCGAGACCGAGCCGCGCAACTTTCCTTTGTGGTCCACTTGGTTTTGGTTCGCGGCGATTGTGACCTTGATGTTGGGTGAATGGCTGGGACGAAAACTAATTAACCTCAGATGAAACCGGCCGACGCATCGGCATTGAAAATACGTAGTCTAGATTCATGAGTAAACTCCGCACGCTTCGCCGACAGCTCTCCTCATTACGGCACCAACGCCAGTTGGTCCGCTGGGGCACGGCTTACTCGTCGCTGGCAAGTGTTGCCCTGTGGTCACTTGCGACGCTGTTTGTCATCGACGTGTTCTTTTTCAAGGCGCTGCTAACGTCGCTTGACGTATTCCAGCGAGTGATCCTGATCGCGATCGCGGCCGGCGTCTGCGGAATCGCTTTTTACCGGCTGACATGGCCGCTGCTTGGGCAGCGCGAATCCGAAACTAAGATGGCGTTGATGGTCGAACGGGCTCAAGGAATCGACAGCGATCTGGTGGCTGCCTTGCAATTCGAATCGCCCGACGCCGCCCGCTGGGGCTCGCGCCAACTGGAAGACTCGGTGATCGATTCCGTATCCCAACTTGGCACCGGGCTCAATGTGTTTGAGGGTTTTTCAAAACGCCAGATGATCCGCCGAGCGGCGACTCTTGGAATTACGGTTGCGATACTGCTGATGGTAGCGTTGGCGTTTTCCAGTTACGCGGGCGTGTTTTTCAATCGGTTGTTGTTGGGGTCGCGGCACTATCCCACCAACACCACGATCGATCAAATCGTGATCAATCATAACGCTGTCTTTGACGGGACCGACCATCAAACAAGGCCGCTTGACGCAAACACCGCTCAGGGCGAGCCCGTTTCCTTTACGGTCCAATGCCGCGGCAGGGTAGGCGGCCGCCACTCGATCGGCTTGACGTCATTACGGGGGCCGCGCCGGAGTATTCAACTCAATCTAGCCGGGCTTTCCGACGCCGCCCGCCTCTCGCGCCTGCGCGACGCTCGAAACATTATCCAAGAAGCGTTGGACGACGAGCTATTCCACATGGATTTGCCTTGGGCCAATCGCGTCGATTCACTAGTTCGATTCGACGCCCCGGAAGTGGCGGCCCAGTTGGCCCAAGCCAAGCAAGACCCAAGCAAGCTGCCAACCGTCGCCACGCATCTAGACCAAGCGATTGAAGAACTGCCCCAACGGACGGAGGCCAGTTCGATCTTGATCGGCCAACTCGACCGCATGATTGATCCGGTACAGTACACGGTTCAACTGGGCGATGCTTGGACCGACGCCGCGCGGATCTCGATGATTTCGCTTCCCGTCGTCGAAATGCGATTGAAGGTCACGCCGCCAGCCTATGCGAAGTCCGGCTGGCAACCGCCGGCTGATCCCAACTCTCGGCAACTGTCAGTATTGGAAGGCTCACGCGTCGACGTGGCCATTGAATGCACCAACGGCAAGTCGCTTTCGGAAGCCTGGATCACGCTGCACGCCGACGAAAAATCCGAAACGCTCAATCTACGGAAAGCCGACGAAAAGGGGATCACCTGGACGCTGCCCATCGCCGACACGCCCCTGACGGCGATTCGCGATCAACTTCGATTCGAGATCCAAGCCACCGACACCGACGGCCTGCAAACGGCGACCCCGATTAGCGGGGTCTTGCGTATCAAAT
Source organism: Planctomycetota bacterium (assembly GCA_029259935.1). The sequence continues at coordinate 32,231 of JAJDEH010000233.1, read as the reverse complement.
CCGACCGAGGCCCGATCGGCACGGCTAGCGTCGTGCGGAATGTGTACGTTCCGGAAGCGGTGCCCACAATCGATTTTTCGGTCAACGACGACTACGGTATTGCTGAGATTCTGCTGCACGTCGCCATCGACAAGCCGGGGCGCGCGCCTGTCGGCGACGAAATCGAGTCGGGCGGCGAAGGCGGCAGTCAATCCTTGCCGCCGATTTCACTGATTGGCAAGCGGCCTATCCTGCGGAATCAACTGCCATTTGAAAAAAGCTATTCGCTGTCCCTGTCTTCGCTGTCTTCTTTGGACAAGCAGGCGTTGGTCGACCTGAGCCAAGGCGACTCACTGAAGCTAACGCTCGAAGTGGTCGACTATCGGGGAAAACTGCCCGGCGAATCGTATTTGAGCGAACCGATTTACTTGGAACTTTCCAGCATTAGCGATGTGTTCGCGGTCAACACCAAGGATGACGAACGAGCACTGAAGACCTTCGATGAAATCAAGAACAAACTATTTGAATAGGAGACCAGCCATGGGACGGATCACCACGAGCGTCTTTGTATTTTGCGTACTGACGGCCATGTCCACCCGGGTGGTGGCGGCGGAGTCCGACGACCTGCAAAAGAGACAGCAGGCGCAGGAAACGGCCCAAGAGTTGACTCGCGATTTGGTCAACGCCGTGTTTGATATTCAGCTTCGTTATCTCAAGGAGAACGGGCTCAGCGACCACCCTCTCTATGTCGACATCCGCCAGATGCGCGGCCGGATCGACCGGCTGGTCGAGGAGGAAATGAGCGACGTCGTTCAGTTGCTGATCAAAGCCCAGTTGATCAAAGAGAAAGAGCAAAAGCTGGCCCATTTCAATGAGGCTCGCGACCGAACCCGCGACGTCGTCCGCACGTTGATCGCCGAACGGCAGAAGCTGCTGAAGCGGCTGCAGATCGCCCATATCGCGGAACAAGTTCGCGAACTGATTAACCGCGAAAGTGGCGTGAAGAAGGTCACGCATGGCCTGCCCGCGCTGCCCGAAGGGCCGCGTGAACGAGAAACTCTGACCACGATCCAGGATCAGCGCGATCTAACCGTGCTGTTTTTCCAACTGGTAAACACGCTGAAAGACGTCAGCACTTGGGGCGGCGACGTGGGCGCGGGTGCCTCCGATGGACTGCGGATCCTCAAGGCGGGCGAAGTCGGCCGGCACTTTGACGAAGTTGGCGAGAATCTTACTACCGGCCAGTACGTCGAAGCGGAAGAAAACCAAAAGAAGATCATCAAAGGATTGTTCGCCCTGCTGGAAATCATCGAACAAACGCGCGGCATCGTCACAACGGACCGTGAAGCGGCGCTCGAGCTAGTCCGTGAGATGATGGAAAAGCAGGAGGCCTTGCAAGAGAAGACGGAAAAAACAGAACTGACCGAGGAATCCGCCGACGAGCTGGTCGACGAGCAGACCGAGATCCACGACCAACTTGGCGATCTTGCTGAAAGCTTGGAGAACACCGTGACGGCCGCCGAAACGCCGTTGGAAGAAGCCAAGGCCGCTTCGCAAAAAGCGCGCGCCGAGTTGTTCGAACTGGACCAAGACAAGGCAGCCGAAGAACAAGAGAAGGTCATCGACGCTCTGAAACAGGTCGAGGATCAGCTTGAGCAAGCTATCAAAAGCGAACAGTCCGACAAGAGCGCCGAACAACTGGCCGAGGACGTTCAGCAATTGGAGAAGGTCAAGGAACAACTCGAACAGCTTTCTGACAAGCAGGAAGACGTAACCGAAATCGCCGAGGAAAAGCCCGCCGAAGCTCAAGCCGCCGAACAAGAAGTGGCGAAGGGCATCGATGAAATCGTGAAAGACGATCCCGAATTGCCCGCCGCCGTCGAGTCCAAATTGGCCAGCGCCAAGGACGCCGTTGACGAGGCGCTAGAAGCCTTGGGCGATCAAGCGCCGAAATCCGCGGAGGCGCGCGAAGAGGCCGCCGAAGAGGCTCAGGAGGCGATTGACCAGGCGTTGTCCGAGACCGAAGCCCAACTGGCGGACGCGCAGCGCCGTCAGATGGCCGTCGAGGTTGGCGAACTGGCCCGTGCCGCCGAGGCGCTAGAACGAGCCGCCGCCGCCGAAGAACAAATTGCCGATCAAGCTGCCGACGCCGCCGAGGGAGAAGGGCTGGATGCCGAGACCGCGGAAGAGCTATTGAACGATCAGCAATCGATCGAGAACATTGCAGAGAACATCGCCGAGGGAGTCAAACGGGCCGCCCCCGAGGTTGCCGATCAATTGGCCAAGGCGAAACCCGCCATGGAAGCTGCCGCCAAAAATTTGGAAGCGGCCAAACAGCAACCGGGTGAACCATCCAAGGAACCCGCCGAGAAAGCCGCCGAGGCCGCGAAAGGTTCTGCCGAACAGCTTGAACAGGCCGCCGCCGATCTGCGTGCCAAGGCCGGCGAATTGGCCGAGCAACTGGCGGATCTGGCTGGCGAACAGTTAAAACCGGTCACCGAGGCGCGTGAGGCAGTAGAAGATGCATTGGCGGAAGCCAGCGATGCCGGCGTTCCTCTTGAACGTTTGCAAGAAGCCTTGGATACGGTCAACGAGGCCCAAGCGCAACAACAGAAGGCGGAAGGACGCGAGGAGGCCGCCAAGGCAAAAGACCTGGCGAATGAAGTCGCCAAACTGGCAAAGCAACAAGACCGGGCGGAATCCGAAGCCGCCAGGTTTGAACGGGGCCAAACGAATACTCCCGTCGACGCCGTCAACGAACAACAAAAAGTCGCCGAGCAAGCCGAGGCACTGGCCAAGGAAGCGCCAGGCCCCATCGCGGATGCTCTGGAACAGGTTGCCGATGCGGCGGCTGAAGCGGCCAAGGAAATGTTGGAAGGAGATTCTTCCGACGCCGACGCCGCGCAGGACGAGGCGGACCAGGCATTGGCCGAAGCGCTTGAGGCGGCTCGCGAGGCTGCTCGTCAAGCGGCAACGGCCGAGCCGGCGAAACCAGATGCCGACGCGCAACAACAAGTCGCCGAAATGGTGGCGGAAGCCAAGGACATCGCCTCGGACCTGTCCAAGGAGAGCGGCGAAGCTTTGGCCAAGGCCGAAAATGCCGCGGAAGCGGCTGTCGAGGCGATCAATAACGACGACGCTGGCGAAACCGCCAAGAATCAGGAAGCTGCTTCCGAAGCGCTCGACGAAGCTGCTCGCGATTTGGCGGAAGCGATCGCCGAGGAAATCGCCGAACAAGGTAAGCAACTCGCCCAGCAAGCCGACGACGCGGCCCAATTGGCCGATCAAACCGCGCCGGTCGATCCTGCCGCGACGGCTGCCTTGAATCAAGTCGAAGAAGCCGCCGAACAAGGTGCGGCGGAAGCGGCCACGGAACCGGCTGAAGTGCCTGTCGCTCAAGAAGCCGTCGAAGAAGGACTGGAGCGAGCAGCCGCAAGCCTGGCGGAACGTGAACAAGAGATCCAACAGGACCGGGATGTTGCCGAAGCCATTGCCGAACTGGCAAAACAGCAACAGGATGCCCGCGACCAAATTGAACAGCAAGCCGCGGCACTGGAAGAAAATTCCGGCGCGGAACCCGGCGAGCGACAGGCCGCCGCGGAAGCACTGCGTGACGCAACCGAGCAGTTCGCCGAAGCCCAGCGGGCAACCGGTGAAGGCGCGGCGGAAATCTCGCAACAACAGGAAATTGCTCAGCCGCAAATCCGCGACGCGTTGGAAGAGGCTTCCGAGTTGCCAACCGGCCAGCCGCCGGCGGACGCCCCGGCACCGGAAGCCGGATCGGAAGCGGAACTCGCCGGAAACGAGACTCCCGCATCCGAACAGGAGGCGGCGCTCGGCAAGGGATTGGTGCCAAACAGCCCGGAAGTTACCGCCGAAAGCATTGCCGGTCCCGAAGCGTTGGCCCAAGCCGAAGAGGCCTTGGACGATGCGGTGGCGCAAACAGAACCCGGCTCGCCTGATGCCGAGGCGCAGCCCAGTAAGCTCGCGAAAGCAAACAAGGGGAGCGCCGTCCAACAGGACTCGGAATCCGACAGCGATATCCCCGCCGATGCTCCGCCCGAACTGACGCAATCATCGCAAGCGGATAGCCGGTCGGATGATGGAACCAGCGACTCCAAAATTGCCGAAGCGAAATTCGACGAGCAGCCTTGGTTCAGCAAACTGCCGCCGTCGTTGCGAAACGCCATCAAGGCCAAGGCCCGCCGTAATGCTCCGCGCGGTTATGAAGAACGATTGCGACGATACTTTGAAAGTCTCGACTAGTGCAATATTCACGGCTGGTGATCGGAGGTCGACTCGTCCGGTTCGCCAGTCTTCGGATCCAATACAAACAACCGGAGGACGATAAATGAACGAAACCAACCCCGATGATGTTGCCGCCGTACAACTTTGCGAAAAGGCCTATCATCAGATTCGCGCCGAACTCAGTAAGGTCATCGTCGGCCAAGATGAAGTCGTCGAACAAGTTTTGATCGCCATGTTGGCACGTGGACACGCGCTGCTGGAAGGCGTGCCCGGCTTGGCAAAGACGTTGCTGGTCAGTTCGTTGGCGCAGTCGCTGCACCTGAGTTTCAAACGGATTCAGTTCACGCCCGACCTGATGCCCAGCGACGTGACGGGAACCGAAGTCATTCAAGAAGATCCTGAAACTCGCCAACGGGGTTACAAGTTCATTGCCGGCCCGTTATTCGCCAACATGTTGCTGGCCGATGAAATCAACCGCACGCCTCCCAAGACGCAAGCCGCCATGCTGGAGGCCATGCAAGAACGGCAAGTCAGCGCGGGCGGCGTGATGCACCCGTTGCCGTCGCCGTTTTTTGTGCTGGCGACGCAGAACCCATTGGAGCAAGAAGGAACGTATCCGCTGCCCGAAGCGCAGCTCGACCGCTTCTTGCTCTACATCCGCGTGGATTATCCAACGGGTCCCGAGGAGTGGGAAATCGCTCGGCGGGTCACCACCGGACAAATGGGCAAAATCGCGCCTTGCATGACCAGCGAGGAAATCATCCAGATGCAAGATCTGGTGACTCGTGTGCCGGTTAGCGATCAAGTTTTGGGTTACGCCTGGGCCCTTGTCCGTGCGTCGCGGCCCGGAACGCCCGAAGCCCCCGACTTCGTCGACCAATGGGTGAACTGGGGAGCGGGGCCGCGCGGCGTGCTGACGCTGGTCAGTTGCGCCAAGGCGCGGGCCATCTTGCACGGCCGCTATCACGCTACCGTCGCCGATGTCCAGGCGGTCGCCAAGCCCGCGCTACGGCACCGTCTGGCCGGCAACTACACGGCCCAAGCGAACAACATCGGCGGCGAAGAGCTGATCGATATGCTGATGGAAGCCGTCCCGGCCGACGCCGAGTATCAGAAACCCGAAGCCACCAAGGCAGCAAGCTAAATGGCCAACAGCGTACTTTCCCGATACATTCGCCCCGAGCTTCTCAACAAGGTGGCGGACCGCCCGTTTGAGCCAACCGGCCTGGTGATTGGCAATTTGGCCGGTGCCCACAAGTCTCCGTTGTCGGGCTTCGCCGTTGAATTTGCCGGCCATCGGGAATATGCACCTGGGGACGATCCCAAGCACATCGACTGGCGTGTGTATTTCACGCGCGACAAATATTTCGTCAAGCAGTACGAACTGGAAACGAATTTCGTCTGCCATTTGCTGCTCGACGTCAGCGCCTCGATGCGGTACGGCGACGGCGACGAGCAAAAGCTGCTGTACGCCGCCCAAATGGCAACAACACTCGGCTACTCCATCATCAGCCAAAGCGACAAGGTCTCGCTGGCGACTTTCGACGACAAAATCCGTGGCTTCGTCCCGCCCAGCAACTCGATGGACCAAATCGTGCGGATGACGCACCATTTGGACGAAATCGAGCCGGTGGAAAAGACGGAAATGGAATCCTGTCTGAGCGAACTGGCCGAACGAATGGGACGTCGTGAAATCGTCATGATCTTCAGCGACTTTTTCACCGATTTGCAGAAAATCGAATCGGTCATTCAGCGATTACGTTACAACCGACACGAAGTCATTTTGTTCCAGGTGTTGCACAACGACGAGGTGACGTTTCCCTTCGACACGATGACCAAGTTCATCGGCCTCGAGATCCCCGAGGAAATGCTCGCCCAACCCGAGGATTTGAGGCGTGGCTATTTTGCCGCCATGACGCGTTTCAACGACGAGTTGGAGGCCGTCACGCAGCGCAACCGCAGCGAGCGCGTCTTCCTCGACACCTCGCAGCCGAAGGCTTCGACGCTGCTTGACTATTTGAATCGTCGCAGCATGTTGAACCGCGCCCGTTGAATGTTTAAGATCTGATATGGGGTTGGATCTTTCCACTTCTCTTGGCCGGAACGACCTCATTCGAAGTGGCGCAAGATAATATGTCTTGATATTGTTAGAGAATTGGCATGCGGTATTCTTTTCGCCTGGCCCAGTTGCTTGGCCATGTGCCCGACCCAAGAAAGCGTCCGGGGACGATCAAGTCGATCGTCGAACACACGGGCCTCGATCGGCATCAGGTAGCCGCGCTGCTGAAAAATGAAGTTAAGTATGTTCCGTTGAAGGCCCTGTCGCGGCTGTGCGATTACTTGATCGAGCATGGATACATGTCGGCCGATCAGTTGCCCGGCGCGTTGTTCGCCATCGAGCCGGAAAATTTCTGGGAACTGCTGGCCCGCCGCCGCCGGCTCGAACTTTGCCTCGGCGTGCGGTCGATGGAGCAACAAGGGACTCCGGAAGGCTCGTTGGTCATGGCCTCCGATTCCGTCTTGCTGGGCGAGATGCTGAACGGCGTTACAACCCTGGGCGGCACAGCCAAGCATCTGCCGCCGTCGCCGGAAGCAAACAACGGCGTGCCTCCCTCGCCGGCTCCTCATCCCGAACATCTAAAACAATCGCTGGTTTGGAGCCCCGAACAGGGTTCCGACGAGGAGGTCAAATCTCGCGCGTTGGAAGTCTACGGCGACTTCGAGCACTCGGTCAGCGATAAAGCGCTGATATGCCTTGGCAGTATGAAGAGCAATCCCGTGTGGGAACTGACCGTCGCCACGGCGTTTGGCTGTGAGCCCTTTGTGTCGCAGCAATCCAAGCCCCAGCCCACGGAGCGCGCCTGCCCATTCTTTGTGCGTTATCGGGATTTCGATCCCAAGGTAACCTCCTGTTGTGGGGGCATGCAGTTATCCCAATCCGTCGAATCGAACGAGTCCGGCATCTATTTTGAAAAGGCAGACGGAAGCTGGGATCATTGTGGTTGGAGTCCCACGAAGGACGACGTGGCCATCGTGTTTTATATTCACCGCGAAGCACAGGGTTGGCTGGAAATGGCGATTGGCGGATATTCGGGACGCGCCACGCGCCTGTTGGCCAAGACGCTGGCCACGCGGGCCGAGGACTTTTGGCCGCCGGTCTATGAGGACCACGGAATTCAAGTCGGGGCGTTCGTCGTTAAATACACTCTGCCAGAGAGTGTTCCGCACAGCCATGATATCTTGCGAACGGATTTGGTCGCTGGCACGACCGTCATCCGACTAGCCCCCGAAGTGATCGAGCGGCGTCTAGCCCCTGTTTGAACTGGATAGCATGGCTGGAGGATGGCAATTTTGGCTAGTCTGGTACTCCGCAAGGATCAGAATTCGGGGGCCACATTCCCAGCCAGGTTTGGTAAGGACTGAAGGAAGACGTCATCGAACTTCACTTCAGTTGTCGAGGGCTTCGCTCCTGCATCCTGACGGGGCGAAGCGACGCGAATCCATGCCAAATGCTGAAGGCTACGGCCGTTCCCAGACCGCCGGAAGATCTTTCGAGGCTTTGCCGTACGTTTGCGAAACCACGAAACCGCTCGCTTGGGAGACATAAAATATCCGCCCGTTCGAGACGACCGCACCCAAGCACTCGCGGGAATCGATGGCCGGGCCGGTGGAAACCAGTTGGCCGTCGTTCGACAGGTCGATCATATCCATGTTGGCCCCCAGCACGAACGGCTCTGAAAGTGTGAAGCGGCAACAGGCGTAGTTGTGCCCAATGCTGCTGACGACTTTGCCGGACTTGCGGTCAAAGACATTTCCCTTGCCCCGCAGAGCATTGGAGAAAATGAACTGTTCACCGACCGTGACGACGTTTAGCGCCGAGGTTACCGGATCGGATTTCCAGACCAGCGATCCGTCCTTGGCATCCAGGCACCATACGTACCGGTCGTCGGTGCCTTCTTTCGCTCGGTTGAATCCGCCGATGTAAATGCGGCCGTCGCGAGCGCTGAGTGTGCACTTTGACGTCAGGTAATAGTCATTGGTGAGCCATAAGACTTCGCCGGTTTTAGGTTCCAGGCAAGCCGTCAAACCGTTGTTCTTTTCGGGCAAACCGCGTCGGCTTCGCTTGCTGGCGGCATAGCCGAAAAACGTCGAGTAATAAAGCTTGCCGTCCAGAATGCAAATGCCGCAGTCGTTGCCGCCACGGCCGTAGTCTGAAAAGTCCTTCTCCCAGACGACTTTTCCGGTGTCGAGATCCCAAGCCCACAGTCGCGGATGGTTGTTCTTAGGATAATACGGATTGTCGTTCGAGTAGATCCAACTCATCACCTCGCGCCCGCCCGCGTCGACCGGCGTGCCGCCGAAGGTGAAAGGTTTCTCCGTTCCTTGAGCGGCGTACTCGCCCGAGCCCGAAGCGTAGATGGCGACATTGCCATGCACCACCGGTGGAAACTGCCGGCTCCAACTGGGCGAGCCCGTAAACGGAGCTTCCCACAGCAATTCTCCCGTGGCGGCGTCCAGGCAACGCATTATCGAACGCTTGATGCCGGCCTGAGGCACCAAAAGTTTTCCGTCAATGTAAAGCGGCGAAGTGAACGAGAGATACACATCGGGCCAGTGGCGTCGCCATAGTAGCCGGCCCGTATCTTGTTCGACCGCGATGATCTGGCCTTCGGCTGTATGCGTATACAGCCGCCCGCCGCCGCAGACCGGCAAGTGCTTGATTGTACCCTCCAGCCGGCGTGCCCAGCGCATGCGCAGAGGTGCCTTCAGCCCTTGCTCGTTGGCGTTGGTTCCGGCAAAGTCGCCGTAGTTCGTGTACCAGTCGTATTTGCTGTCGGCGAGCGGCCCGGTTAGCGGACTGCGAATTTGCCAAACCTGCAGGTCTTTCTTGGCCAGCTTGGCCTTCCCTCCGGGACCCAAGATGTAAAGATAGCCATCTTCGCACGGCACGTAGATCCGGCCCCCGGCGATCGCGACCGGAGCAACAATCGGCGCGCCAAAAACAGTGGCGACGGAGGTCGTCTCGCCACCGTCGAGCGGCACGATGTACAGCTTGCCATCCAGCCCGCCATACACCGCGTGGTCGCGCGTCAAAACAGGCGGGCAGACGGAAGCGGCCGGACAAAGCACTTCGGGCTTTTCTTCGCCGGCGCGATGTCGGCACAGGCCGAGCCCTTGCTCGGGACGAACCCGGTAGACATCATCGCCGCGAATGCTGACCGACGAGAAGCTCAACAGACCCGGAAGGCGAATCGATGTTTCCGTTCCCTTGACTAAGTCAGTTTGAAGTTCGTCTCCTTCCAGCCGCATTTTTTCGACTCGGCCCGCGTTGTCGCGGCGGTGCCACTGAACATACACGTTGCCGGCTGCACCGGCGCTTTGGCCAAAGGTGGCCGGATATTCCGAACCGGCATATTTTGGAATCTCGCCCACGGCGCGAAGACGCGATTCGCCGCCGGCGTCTTCCAGGAACACGGTACGCCCACCCGCCGGAATCACCACTGTGTTGCCTACCAGACAGATATCGCGTGAGCAGACGAAGTGATCGCGCCATGTCACGCGGTCCTTGCGATGGGCCAGCCAGTCGGCACCACTCCAGCGGTCGCCATCGAACTTGACGACTTCCTTCACAAAATCCCAAGTCCAAGCAACTTCGCCATTGGGCTCAACGGCGTACACTCGCGCACCCAAGGTTGCGAAGTAAACTCGGTCTTTACCGACTGCGGGCGCTGAAAAAATTGGCTCGCGGCAGTCGATTTCGGCGACAACTTCGCCCGAATCCCGATCGAGTACATAGTAGTACCCCGCCGTCGTCCCGACATGAAGATACTTCCCCGTAACGGCGGGCGCGGCGACGTTGTTGCAGTTACCCGACCCGCCGCGCGTCACGAAACGCCAAATCTGCTTATGAGTCTTCACGTCGAAGGCAAATACGACACCCGACCCATCGATGACGAAGATCTTGCCGTCGCTCACGCAAGGCGTCGCGTAGACGCCGTCCGTCAACGGAATTGCCGCGATCAGTCCAGCCTCCGCCGATATGGAGATCTCGGGCGCGTTTCCGGACCGGAGGGCATCTCCTTGAAGCTGAGTCCATTCGTCGTTCGCGCCGGCAATGGCCGTCGCGGATGCCACGGCCAGAACCAAAATGGCCACTCGCGTTCGGGAGAAAGTAAAATGGGGTTGCTTGCTTATCATGGGTGGTGATCCTACCGAGTTGCCGTAGTTCGAATTCCGCGCGCTATTCTACCTCAGATTTCCCCCAATATGCGCGTCGGCCCGCAGGTTCGCCACCGAATCGCCGCCCAAATGGACTCCAAACGGGTCAATTATGGCCTCCATCGCATCCATCTTGACCCGAGACTGAGGATTGCCTAAGGTGCCAGCATACCTGGCGCCGTAGCCAAGTGGCTAAGGCAGCGGATTGCAAATCCGCCATCACCGGTTCGAATCCGGTCGGCGCCTCTCTTCGCTTTTTTCCCACTCGCGAAATAACTCTCGCGAGCGGTTTGCGCGCGACAAATCACCTCCCCATCACTCACCCATTTTGCCGAGATAGGGCGGCTTGAGATCCTCAAAGGCGAGTCGCCGCCCAGGTCAAGTGGATCAAATCGTCCTTGAAGATGTCGTTGTGCCCGCCGCCCGTGGCGAGCGAGCCTTCGTGAATTAGGCGGCTGGCGTCCAGATTTAACAGCCAGGGACGCTGCTGCCGCGGATACCGCGAATGTAGGTGTTCCGCCAAATCGGGCGGCCCGGTCAATGACGCAAACAGGCCATTGTCGCTGTTCCAAGCGGCGAATTGGATGGCCTCGCCGAACATGTTCATTTCCGAAGGGTCTAAGACTTCTCGCAGGGCCCGTCCCATGCCTTCCTCGCCAAGGAAGACCTCGTTGCGCAGCCCGGCCAACTTCATCAGAATGTACTCGGGAACGCCTTGTTCCTTCAGGACGTGAAAGTGATCGTCCTTGAGGTGGTACCAATAGTCTAGTGGCAGTTTGACCGCGGTGATGTCCTGGTTGATATCGCAAAGCCCCACCGCACCAGCCGAATAACGGCCCCGATTACCAACCGGATAGTAGAACCAGTTGGCCGAGTCGTAGTTGGAATAGATGCTGGTGACCGAACCTTCGACCAAGTCAAACAGCTTGGACTCGTTCTTAAACCACGCGCTGCCCAGCGCTCCTTGCACCAAGCACAAAGTGTGAATTTTGCGGCCTGCCCACACGGGAGCGATCGCCCGATCCAGGGCCAAATGCCGGACCGCGTTGGAAACCACGAGGCCTCCGAAGCTGTGGCCCAGCAAATGGATGCGCGCGTCGCCAATATGGCTGGCTAGTTTCTCGTCGGCGAACAAATTGGCCACGAACCGAGCCGTGTGCATGCCCGTCATGGCGGCCCGCATTTGCATTTCCCAAAACGCGGCGTAGCTGTCCAGTCCGTGAGCAAAGCTGTTCAGCTTTTGGCTGTCCTTGGGGATGGAGTCTTTCAGCCATGACAGCGGAATACGAGCGACCTTGGCCAGCAGATAACGCGTGTAGTACAGCCGCTTGCGACCTATCGCTTCTTCGCTGGTCTGTTCTTCCGTGATCGCTTGATTCCGTCGACCGATCCGTTCGTCGTACAGGAACGGCATTCTCAGGAACCAGCCGAGCGAATACGTCAACAGCAACAGCAGCACCAGCCAAACGGAAAAGAGGCACTGCAAATAGACCCAGGCCAACATGACGCACGTGGAGCGCAATCCGCGGCGCGACGTCGTGTGGCTGTGGGTCTCTATATTGAAGAAAAACACGCCCAGCGACACGACGAAGGCGACGAACATTCCCAACGCAACCCACAAAACAGTCGACGACGACCCGCCTTCAGCCGGCGCTACCGTCGGCAGAGATTGAATGGCGACCAGTCTTAACACGACTTGAATCAGAATCCAGATGGCGAAAGCCAGCCCGCAGAGCCCGGCCACGAAGCGGATGCTGTTCCAAATCGCGACCACGGGATTCTGAAATTCTCGCGGCGGCTGATGCTGATCCAATAGTACGCGATGCGGCTTGGCTTCGTGATAGCACCGCCAGATCGCGGCCGCCTTTTGAGAATTTCCGGCACCGGGGGCGTCCTTCATCTCAAAACTTCCGATTCGATCAGCAAGTTTTTTCGACCTTTTCTCAAACATGGGATTGGAAAGGGCATGCGCGCCAGGAGCGCACATTTGCGAAAACAGTTCGAAGATTTCCTCGAACACCGCGGTAAAACGTTGCTCGGGCTGGCGCTGACGTTCGACCTGCGCCAGGGGACGTTCAAACACGCGCTCGATATTGTGTAGGAAACTCTCTTTCTTGCGGCGGCCTTGGTCGTCTTCCCAATAGTCCTCCCCAGGATCGGAATGCCAATGGACGGTCAGAAACAACGGCAAATATTCGGGCTCGGCCGGCAGTCGTCCCCGGTGCAACAGCGTAAACATGCGCGAGACGAGCCGATCATAGGCCGCGATTGCCGAATAAAAATTGCGGTGCCAGCCGTGGCTGAGAATATACACGTCGGTGACGCGGCGCTTGGGCGGCAGTATTTCATCGGGGAAGGCGGCGTGCAGCAGTTTGCGATTCAGCCGGCTGACCGAAACAACTTTTTCTCCACCGGCCAATTGGGCGCGCTCGTCATCGGACAAATGGCCCAGCGACACGCCGACAAATCGCTGCTCGTCATAAAAGTCGGCGCGTTGCAGCAACCGGTTAAGGTCGATCACAAGCCGGCGGTCCAGTGAGCCGGGCATCGAACCATCAAATCTTTCGACTAATTGAAGTGTCTTGGTCGACAGGTTTCGCTTGACGAAGTGCGCCACGGGGTCACTTTGCTCGTCAGCCACCCGCAGCCTCTTCACCAAAGCTTGGCGGTTGCTCACCTCCGGAAGTTGCAGTGACGAGGCGGCCCGTTCCACATATCCGGGAACCCAGTCGTAGATCCGCTGTTGGACCGTCTCCGGCGAGCTATCGATCCGCCAGCCGCGCTGGGTGACGATTCCGCGAAACATCCTACGCACGCGGCCGAAAAACTGCTTGGGCCGCGTCGTAAAAGGGATCAGGAAATAGGGGCGAAATTGCCGTAAATCGCCCTCTTTATCGGGGCCGATCGCGAACTTTTTCGGCGAACCGGCCGTCCCTTGGATCGCGGGTTGGTTAAAAGGAGGATGGGGCGCCGAATCGTTCATCGTTGGTTGAAAAATTGAGTCTGGCCGGTTCAGCCAGTGGATTGCCAAGAGGGAAGCCGCACGCAAACGCGTCGATAATGAATCGTGCCCGCTCGCGATAATATTCCATTCTACTCAGCAGGATCGCAAGTGAAGGGGATTTCTCGGGGGAGCCCCGGAATTTGTATAGTGCTAAAGCGCCCGCGACCGCCTCGGAAACCGGTATAATCATCGGCGGTGACCGCACGGCAATAAAGTAGACACGTCGAAAAAGTAAACGCGGGGATTGAGCATGCTGGTCCGTTCAAGAGCGCCTGGGCCGGCGATCGTCATTGCTTCACCCGCACGACTGGAAATTGGATTCGCGCGATCGAGTCAGTTGAACAACGGAATCAACCCATGGCCAAGCCGATCAGTTGCCCGCGCTGCGAAGCGATGCTCGACGTCGAACTGGACGAGGAGAATCCGTTCGTTCAATGTAGCCAGTGCCAAATCGTGTTCACGCGCGTCGTCCCGACGACACCGGTTCACGTGGGATATGGACTCGTCATGCCGGACGAGTTTGACTCGCAGCCGAGAACCCACGAACCGCGCCTGACGTTTCACCGGCAACGTGGCTCTTTTACAAGCAAGATGGTTTGCGCGGGCGGTGTGTTGTTTTTTGCTTGCATCGTTTCCTTCATTTTCAGCCAACGTCAAAGTCACCACACGCTGCAGGTGACCGACATACCGTTCATTGAGGAAGGGCCAGCTTCGTATCAATATTATAAAGAAGTGTGGGAGACTGCCGGAGTGAGGATCACGTTGGAGGGTCCCGAATCAGCGGAGAGAATGACTTTCGAAGCCGACGTCGATCCGTCTTACGGCCTTTCGCTGTTGCATCTGGCTCCCGAAGTTCGCGAAATCGATCTTTCCGGAACGCAGTTGGCCGACATGCATCTGCTCATGCTTGCCGACCGCACCGATTTGCGGTGGCTGCACATGAACGATACGCAGGTTACGGCCACGGGAATTGAGCACCTAGCACCGCTTAGCGAATTGGAATCACTCAATCTCAAGAACTGCGAGATCACCGATGACGCGCTCACCGTCATAGCAAGGTTTGAAAACCTGCAAGAGCTCGGGCTGAGCGGAACGAAGGTGACCGACCAAGGGCTGACCGTGCTGGCTCCGCTTGTCCTACTGAAAAAGTTGTACTTGGGCGATACGCTTGCGGGCGACAAGGCGGCAGCGATTTGGTCGGCTCCGATGAGTTTGGAAGTCATCAACCTGGGCAATACTCAAGTCGGTGACAAAGGGTTGCAACATTTGTGCAAACATCGCCAGATGACGTATCTGAATCTGGCGGGCACCAAGGTTACGGACGAGGGAATTCACCACTGCGGCTCGCTCAAGCGGTTGGAAGGATTGAATCTAGCCGAAACCGAAGTCACTCCCAAAGGCTTCGCCCGGTTGGAAGCAATGCTGCCACGAGCGGTGATCTGGGACGAGAATCACTGACCAATCGTCAGAACGCGACGATGCGCTGGAGATTGCCGGTTCAAAGCTTGACGACACGCTACTCGCGATCAACTCGTTGAAGGGCGGCAACCAGTAGTTGATTGACCTCGGCCCGCCCCGTACTCACGCGAATGAATTCTGGCAATCCGAAACTCGCGCAGTCTCTCACCAAAATTTTCTTTTTCAGCAGGTTGGCGCGCACCCGTGCTCCGTCGACGACAGGGATCATAAAAAATGGCGTCCCTGAAGGGACTGGCGCGAGTCCGGTGCGGCGAATCTTTGCCACCAAGTCCGCTTTCAATTCTCTGATCGCGCGGATCGACTGGTCGAGGTGCCGTTGATCATGCAGCGCGGCGAGTCCGGCGTGCTGCGCCGCGAGATTGACCGTCCAGGGAGGGCGAACACGCCGCAGCCGATCAATCAGTCGTGTTTCGGCAACCGCATATCCCAGTCTTAGACCCGCCAAAGCGTAAGCCTTGGTTAACGATCGCAGAACCACGAGGTTCGGCCGGTCGTTCGGGACCAGCGACTTGAGATCCTCCTCGGCGAATTCAATATACGCTTCGTCGACGACAAAGATTGTCTCAGGAAACGCCTCGGTCCATCGCAATACTTGGTCGACGGACACGAGCGCTCCCGTGGGATTATTCGGGTTGGCCAGAAAGCACATGCGCGGCTGGCGCTTCGCCAGGCCTTCGATCCAGGCGTTGCACGGAAAACGAAAGTCGTGCGTCCGTGTAGCTTGCGCAAAGAATGGGCACGCACCGGCCAACATCGCGCAGCGCGAGTATTCGGAATACGTCGGCCCGGCGATCAGCACATTATTTCCGCGGCCGAGGAATGCCAGGGCAAGCAACCACAAGATTTCGCTGGTACCGTTGCCTACAAGAATTCGTTCGGGCGCCAGGTCGTGTAGTTCGCCGAGCCGCTCTCGAATGGCCGTCGAATTTCGATCGGGAAGCCGATCGACGGAAAGCCCTCGCAATGCTTGTGCCACGCCCGGCGACGACCCAAAGGGATTGATGTTGCTGCTGAAGTCGATCACATCATCAGGCGAGATTCTCAATTCGGACAATTCGCTGAGATCGATGCCGCCATGGACCGCCTCCTCCACTGGATGGCATGAGGCATCGACTCGTCTTGGCATGATCGCTTCCTGAGTGAAGGTTATTGGAAAGCCAGCCGCACGATGACCATCAATGCCAGCACTAGCGCGACGGTGCCCCAAAACAAACGCGCCATGCGTCCAACGTCATGAGGCGTTGGGCGGGGCAATTCGCTTCCCAAACAGTACTGATTTTCTTTCTCCAAACGCACTCCCAAGATGCCCGCGGCCGCGCTCATGGTGTGCCCGGCGTTGGGACTGTCCGTGCGGCGGCGATCGTTCATCCAGACCGCGAAGGCCCGCATCGGCCGATCGGATGAAATGGTTCCCAGCATCAACATGCACGCCGCGGTTATTCTGGCGGGGATGAGGTTCAACAGATCGTCCAGACGAGCCGCCGTCTTGCCAAACCACAGCAGCTCCGTCGTCCGATAACCGATCATGGCGTCGGCCGTGTTGACGAATCGATAAGCCAGCACCGCCGGTAACCCGCCCACGACATAGGCCAGCAGCGGAGCCACCACTGAATCGCTCAAGTTTTCAGCCATTGACTCGATCGTGGCCGCGGACAGCTCGGACGAGTTCAACCCGCCGGTGTTCCGGCTCACAAGATGATATCCAACGAGCCTGCGCGCGGCGTGCAGATCGTCCGCCTGAAGCGACCCTTGCACGGACCGGCCAATGCGCGGAAGAGCGGCGATGGAAAACAGGGTCTTGAGCAACACGGCCTCCATCGCGATCGAAACCACCAGAGGCAATTGGCTCAGCGACCAGTCGACCGCCAGCCCTATCAGAACGCAACTGCTGACACCCACAGCCATCAACAGCGTGCCCATGATCAAGCGGATCAGCCAGCCGCTCGCGGATGCCCGTTTGGTAACCCGGGCAATCGCGGCCCCCATCCAGGCCACCGGATGAAATCGGTTTGAAGGCTCGCGCAGCGTCAGGTCCAGCAGCACGGCCAGCAACAGGCACACCAAGGATCTTGGCACGAAAATGGCGTCGGCAATCTCGATCGTTGAGCCCATGCTCGACTAACCGTCATCTTCAGCGGCCATCGGAATGACCATTGGCTTGTCATACTTTGGATGTTTCACGACGGTGGAATGGATATCGTAAACGCGACGCAAGAGATCTTCCGTGAGTACTTCGCCGGGAGTGCCGGCGGCTTCGATTGCGCCGTTATGGATGACCGCGATCCGATCCGAGTAGAGCGATGCCAAGTTCAGGTCGTGCAGCGTGAGGATCAATGTCAAGCGCTCGTCGCGAGCCAGATGGCGGAACAATTCCATCATGTCCAACTGGTACTTCAAGTCCAATCCCGCCGTGGGCTCGTCGTACAGCATGACCTTGGCTTGTTGGGCCAGCGCGCGGGCCAGCAACATGCGCCGCCATTCGCCTCCCGAAAGTTGCGTGATCACGCGGTCTCTGAGCCCGTCCAATCCCGTTTGCCGCAGCACGCGGTCAACCACTTGTTGGTCCTTCACGGTGAACGGCATAAACAAACCACGATGCGGCACGCGGCCCAACCGGACGGCTTGGTCGATGGTCAACGGCCAGTCGCGACGTTCGGATTGCGGAGCCAACGAAACGCGCTGCGCGACCTGCGTCGAAGGCAGACTTCGAAGATCTTCCTTATCGATCAGCACCACGCCTTCACGCGGCTTCAGAATCTTGGCCAGCGCCCGCATCAACGTTGTCTTTCCCGCGCCATTGGGCCCGACCAACGTGAGGATCTCGCCGGCGCGAGCCTCCAAGGATAGCTGACGTAGAACTTCATGCGGTCCGTATCCGCAAGACAGCTTGATTGCTTCGATGTGATTCATTACCAGGCACTCACCGAGGATTGTCGAGTTCGCAAAATATAAAGGAAGAACGGAGCGCCGAACAGCGCGGTAACGACGCCTAGAGGAAGTTCCGCCGGAGCGACGGCAACCCGGGCCAGATCGTCGGCGATCAACAGCAGCAGGGCACCGACCAGGCCGCTGGCGGGAATCAGCACGGCATGTCGCGCGCCGACCAGCAATCTAGCTACATGGGGGGCGATCAGCCCCACGAATCCAATAATCCCGCAGGCCGCGACGCTGGCGGCGGTCGCCATGCTGGCCGACAAGATTACGGTTTGCCGAAGTCGCTTGACGTTTACACCCAAGGCAGTCGTCGATTCTTCGCCGAAGCCCAATGCGTCCAGACCACGAGCCTGCGACCACATCAACACGACTCCAAGGCAGACCAGCGGTGCCATGCCGGCAATGTCGTCCCAATAGGGTGCCGAGGTACTCCCCAGCAGCCAGCTATAAATTACGAGCATCCGATCGTCGCTTATATACATCAACAGCGACACGACCGCGCCCAGAAAGCTGCTGACCGCCGTGCCGGCCAACACGAGAGACACCATCGGAGTTTGGCCGCCCACCGCCGCGAGTTGGTAGACAACGAGTACGCTGGCGACCGCGCCCACCAGAGCTGACGCCGGCAGCACTCCAATTCCCCAGATCGACGCGCCGACGCCGCTGATAATGGCCAGCGTCGCGCCCAACGCCGCGCCGCTCGACGCTCCAATCAAGAACGGATCGGCCAGGGGATTGCGAAACAATCCTTGCAGCGCCGCCCCCGAGGTTCCCAGTCCCATCCCAATCAAACCATCCAACACGATTCGCGGCAGCCGTACCTTCCAAATGGTGGTCAGGTCCGACGTACTCGAAGCCCAGGGATTGAATAAGGCCCGGAAAACATCACGTACGGAAATGGATACCGGACCGACGCAAAGGCTGATCAGCATTCCAACCGCTAAGGCAACCGTCAAGGCAATCAGCCAGGCGAGAGGGTTTTTCATGGTGGTTATTGTGACTGTTCGGCGTCCCGCGATGCACCTGGCTCGTCCGCCATCTCTGGAAAACACTCCGGATAGATCGCTCGAGCGACTTCCTCAAAGCCATCCACTAGGCGAGGGCTGGAGCGGACGATCAGATCGTCTTCTATCAAATAGACTCGGTGATTGCGGATCGCCGAGACATCCGACCATTTTTCGCGTTGCACAATTTTGTTCAACAGCAGCGTCTCGTCGTTGCTGTGTGCCTGCGCCAAAATCACTTCCGGATTCCTCCGCAGAAAGACCTCCTCGCTGATCTGCGGATAACTCGTTTTTAATTCGGCAAAGACATTGACGGCATGCAATCGTTCGATCATCTCGCCGATGAACGTCTTGCGCGTGGCGGTCATCAGCGGCTGATCCCAGACTTGGAAGAACACGGTCACACGTTCAGCATCGCGAACGGGATCGATCTTTCGCTCAATTTCTTCGAGCCGCCGATTCATGACGTCGACCACTTGATCGGCCTGTTCCTTGTGTCCCGTCAGCCGTCCAACCATCTGGATATCCCGTGCCACGTCGGCGATGGATTCCGGCACGAGGGCGATGACCGGAATGTCGAGCCCTTCGATTCTCTCGATAATCGTTTGGTGCTGGGTGCCCGTCACGAGTACCAGGTCGGGGTTCACGCTGACAAGCTTTTCAAGGCTAATGCTGGAGGCCGCGAAACCCCCGACCTGGTCGATTTGCGCCGCCTCGGCCGGGTAGTTGCAATGGGTCGTAACGCCAACCAGCTTTTCATTCGCACCGACCGCGAACAGGATTTCCGTAACCGACGGCGCGAGCGAGACGATTCGCTGGGGCGGGACCTTCAAGGTCGTCGTTCGCCCCAGGCCGTCTTCAAACGTAAGTGGAAATTCGCCGTCGGTCGTTTCCTTCGTCACGGGACCCGTTGACCGGTCGTTTTCGTTTTCGGGCACCGATACATCGTCGCATCCGCCAGCCAAACAAAGGAAGGCCCATCCAAGCAGCAAGCCAATGCGGGCCAGTCGTCGTGGATGAAAAAACGCACGAAATGGACTCACTCGACATCCTCCTTCATTAACAGTTGTGCAGCGTGTTCTACGCTCGTGGCGAGCCGCTGAACATCGATCGCGTTACCGGCAACAAGCATATACGTGGATGCGGCCGCTGCCGAAACGGTTTGATTGGCGCGCCCCAACAGGTCTCGAAACAACCGTCCGAGCGGATTGGGTGGAACGACTCCATGCCCGACCTGGCCCGAGACAATGATCATCGTCGCCTCGGTCGAGGAATAGAACTCGAGCAGTTCATCTACTTCATTCTGGACGGCCTTTTCCGTCCGTTCCTGATCCGCCCGGGCCTCGTTGGCGAGCATGACGTTGCTTACCAAAAGCGTCAGGCAATCAATCAGGATCACGGCGTGATCCGGTTCTTGAGTCCGAAGGGCTTTGCCGACGTTTTGGGATGTCTCAAGCAAAGCCCACTGGCTGGGCCGGCTCTGGCGATGGTGCGCGATGCGGCCGGCCATCTCGTCGTCGCCCGGCTCGGCCGTCGCCACGAACAATACATCGCCGCCACCGAGACGCTCGGCGAGCTGCTGCGCAAAACGGCTCTTCCCGCTTCGCGCGCCGCCTACGATTAGTACTAATCCAGCCATTGATGATTCCGGTGATTGTCGTCGTCGCTCCGCGAAAGCACGTTCTTTTCGCGGAGCGAAAAGCGACACTAAAACTCGACACCTCGCTGTGCCATGATTCCTTGTTTATAGGGATGCTTGACGACTTTCATTTCCGAGACCAGGTCCGCCAAGTCGATCAGCGGCTGCGGCGCATCGCGGCCCGTAATAACGACGTGCAGCATTTCGCGCTTCGACTCTAACTCTTGAAGCACGGATGCGGCCTTCAAGTAGTCGTAGTGCAACACCACGTTCAATTCGTCAAAAACCAGCAAATCGAACGTCGGATCATGTAGCATCTTGACGCATTGCTCCCAGGCCCGCTCGGCGGTCGCGATGTCGCGTTGGCGATCTTGCGTCTTCCAAGTAAATCCTTCTCCCAAGGTGTGCATTTCAATCGGCAAATCGAGCTGCTTGATGAAATTCGCTTCACCCGTGGGGATGGCCCCTTTGATGAACTGCACGATGCCTACCTTCATCCCGTGACCCAACGCGCGAAAGGCCGTTCCCAGCGCGGCCGTTGTCTTGCCCTTGCCCGCGCCGGTATGGACGATGATCAGGCCCTTTTGTCCCGTTGTTTCGGCCTGGCGTTTCTCGAACGCCTCGTCCATTTTCCGCATGCGCTGCTTGTGCCGGGCTTCGGTCGTGTCGTCGTCGTTCGTCATCACTGAGGTTCCTCGATGATTTGCAGAATTTGCTCGACATCGACCGATTCTTCCACGACATCGGCCAAGCGGTCGAGCGAAGTTTCCAGAGCGTCATCCGACGGAGCATCATGCCACTCTTTCTTCGCTCCATTCGGGGAGCAGCCACCGCGCAGCGATGCAAGCCAACGTCGTCGAAAGTCGTCATTGGCGAACAGACCATGCAGGTAGCAACCCCACACGCGTCCGTCTTCAGTGCTCGCGCCGTCGGCCACATCGGCCGCTTCGCCGTTGCGCCGGCGAATCGTCAGCCAAGACGGTCCGCCTTGGGTAAACGCTGTGTGGATTTCATATCCCGTGACGGAGATCTTGTTCGCGGCCAGCCAGGACCAATCCGCCTCAATCTCGGCCTCGACTTGGTAGGTATTCTTGCCCGCCTTGAATTCGGTACGCGTTGCCAGCAGCCCGAGGGCCGTGGCTTCGGTTTGTTGCGATTCGACATGATCGGGATCGATGATTGCCTGGCCCAACATTTGATAACCGCCGCAAATCCCCACCACGGAACACCCACATTCGGCCAGCCGATGGATGGCAACGTCGAGTCCTCGGCCTTGCAACCACTCGAGGTCCGCCATCGTACTCTTCGTGCCCGGCAAAATCACGGCGTCTGGCTGCCCAAGCTGGGAGACCGACTCGACGAATCGCGCCTCGACGTTGGGTTCGGCCAGCAACGGATCAAAGTCATCAAAATTCGCGATATGAGGCAAGCGGACGATCGCGATATCCAGGACATTGGAACCGCCGGACGCCTCGCGGCAACTCAGGTCGGCCGCGTCTTCTTCGGGCAGATTCAAATCGTGGATGAACGGAACCACGCCGGCCACGGGAACCTCGCCTCGTTGCTCAAGGATGTGAACTCCTTCGTCGAACAACGACCGATCGCCGCGAAACTTGTTGACCAGCAGACCGCGAACGAGCGCTCGGTCCGTGGCCGGCAACAGCCACAGCGTCCCCAGCAGTTGGGCGAACACGCCCCCTCGTTCAATATCCCCCACCAACAACACCGGTGCCCGAGCATGGCGGGCGATGGACAAATTAACAATATCCCGGCCCTGCAAATTCAGTTCCGCCGGACTGCCCGCGCCTTCCATGACGATTAGGTCATACGCTTCTCGCAAGCGATCCAACGATTGCGTGACCTTGGGCCACAGTTCGTCGCGCGCGTTGTAGTAATTGCGAGCGCCCAGCGTTTTCCAAGGCCGGCCTTGAACGATGACTTGCGACCGCGAGTCGGACTCCGGCTTCAGCAGCACGGGATTCATGTCGGGCGTGGGAACCACTCGGGCCGCCCTAGCTTGCAGTGCCTGCGAGCGCCCAATTTCGCCGCCGCAATCGCAAACGGCCGCGTTGTTGGACATGTTCTGCGCTTTATAGGGTGCCACTCGCATGCCGCGCCGCGCGAAGATTCGGCACAGCGCCGCCGTCAGCAGGCTTTTACCCGCGGACGAACACGTGCCCAATATCATGAGCGTCTTGGCAGTCATGGGACTCTCACATCATCAGTGCGCGGATCGAGTGGTCCCGTCCCTTCTTGACGAGTCGCTTCCCATTTCCGGTTCCAACCGTTTTCGAAAACGAGGTCGCTTAACGGTAGCCGATCGGCCCAGCCTACTCGTTCCAGCGTCGGCCGGTCTTCGAACTCGACCGGATAGCCGATACACAGATACGCCACTAAAACAATGTCGGGCGGGATGCCGAGGAGGGCCTTAACCTCTTCCGGTTCCACGATGCTAACCCAGCCCACACCGATTCCTTCGGCGCGCGCCGCCAACCACAGATTCTGAATCGCACAGCAAGTGCTATACAAATCCGTTTCAGGCATCGTATGTCGGCCCAGCACGGCGGGGCCCTGCCGGCTGCGGTCGCAGGTAACCGCGAGATTGAGCGGCGCGTCGACGATTCCCTCCAGCTTGAGCGAACTATAAAGCGAAAGACGATCTCCGTTGTAAAGCGATGCCGCCGCGGCGTTGGCTTTTCGAAAGACCGCCTGCACCTGACGCTTGATTTCCAGGTCGCGAATGACCAGAAAGTTCCAAGGCTGCATATAACCGACCGAGCCCGCGTGATGGGCCGCGTCCAAGATGCGCATGACGGCCTCGTCCGGAACAAGGTCCGGCAAAAACGCGCGGACATCGCGTCGGGAATGAATCGCCTCGTAGACCTCCATAGCGTGGCACCTTCAAGTTACCGGATCTTCACGGCGTTTGCTGCTCGCCGTCAGCATGGGCTTGCGTACTGGCATCAACGGGCAAGTATCTCGGGGCCGAGGCTTGGTTCTGCAAAAAGTCCGCGACTGGAATCCATCGCTGCTCGTCGCTATTGCGATCCAAGACGAAGATCTGGTCAGGTTGCGATTCATCCGAGTTTTCACCGACCAGTTGATCCGCCGAGATCGCGTGCTCGCGGCCTTCACCGTCGCGCACCCACAGCTTTTGCTCGGGTAGCACCTGCACGTTGTCGGGAAGTCCAGGGTCGCAGCCGGCGACGGTCGACACAACAATCAAAGTCAAAACGGCGATTGAGCGATGGTTCATTGTATGTCCCAAGCCTGGTCAATGTACTTGTCTCGACAATCGAACAAGATGTTGCTGTCCATCGGGCCGAACCAGCCGATATTGAGTTCCGCCGGATCGCCGCCGTACCAACTGCTGCCGCCCGAAGTTCCCGACATGATGGCGGACGAGACGTGGCCGTCGCACCAGGCGACATTGGCCGTCTTGTTGCGGTGGCGGAAGTGGATCGAAGGCAGCGCTCGCCAAGGCGTGGCCGGCTTATAAACATTGTGGCTGCCATTCACATGAAAGGGCGGCTCGCAAAATCCATACTCGATGGCAAAAGGACCCGGTCCGCAGGCAAAGGCGGTATCCGTGAAGGCAATCGTTTCGCCCAGCGATCGAATTTCGGCCATCGTCGAAGGAATAGCAATGCTGGCTTCGTAGTCGCGCGACCAACCGGTCTTGTACCAGGTGCCACCCACATATTTTCCGTTGTAGCCATAGCCGCCCGTGCCCGATTCAAACGCCGTCGCGTTGCCGTTGCATACCTTTCCGACGGGATCGTCGACCAAATGCCGAAAGTTGGGACAGTCCTTGAGCCCGCCCGAATTTTCAAAAAACGGGGACAAGGGTCCCTTGCCCGATTCAAACGGCTCACTGGAATTCTCGCGCGTACCGAACCAGCGCTTGTTGTTGGAAATATCCGACGCGGGCGGCCAGACCTTGTAAACATCGGCGTAGTTGTGGCAAGCGATTACAAGTTGCCGCAGGTTGCTCATGCATTGCGTCTTCCGCGCCGACTCGCGAGCGGCCTGTACGGCCGGTAACAGCAACGCGGTTAAGATCCCAATAATGGCAATGACCACCAACAACTCAATCAAAGTGAAACCACTTCGACGTTTTATTAAGCGGCGTTGAACAGACTGACGTTGAATAGATTGACGTTGTATACAGAAGCGCATGACATTCCTCGCTGTCCTTGTCGGGATCGGATGATCCCAACATTGCCGGGCAACAACGAGCGAAAGCTACGGAGCGGGAAGTTGTAGTAGTGTCTCAGTAAGAAGCAAAATAGCCGGGCGCTAAATCACGCCGAGCAATTCGCTGAGACAGAAGCACAAAGACCACTGACCGGACCCTTCCTCGAAGGCACCGTGGGAACTGACCATTGGGCAGGTCTTCTGGCTTCCGGATCACTCTTCACCCAACCCTTCCCGCGATGTTCTCGCAGTGGATTCGTCGGGTTCGTCCCCGGTTACAGCGGCGGGACCGCAACGGATTTACACCGTTTTCCCTATTCTTCCAACCGTCCACATGACGGCTGGACACCCATGTCAGCCCGCAATGTAACGCGACGCGCCTTTAAACTCAAGGTGGCAGTCTGAATTAGTCATTGGCGGACTCGCGGGGCAAACCGAAACTAGCGCTCGGCGGCAGCGGCGCGGTCACAGGTCGGAAATTGCCGGTAACTCGAATGGCTTTCGATATTCGGCTCGCGTCAGATATTGATTCGCGTCGTCATCGTTCTTGAACGTGTAGGTTTGCGAATCAAAACTCAGTGACCGGCCGGCCCGCCAGGCGGCGTTTCCTAAATGACAAAGGGTACTCGACGGATGACCGACCGTTTCCAGGTCGGCGTTAGGCTTTTCGCGACTGCGCATGCAATCCAGAAAGTTGCGGGCATGGCCCACGGTGTTGTCGCCGGCCGCTTCTTCGATAATCTGCTTCCCCTTGCGATCAAAGGCCCGCCAACGGCGGTTGCCGATCACGACATAGCCTGCGTCGCCGTAAACCGCCGCGCCTTCCGATTCGCCATGCAGCGGATACGGCGTCCAGACACGCATTTCGTAGGTCAGCAAATATCCACCGTAGTCGTAGGTCGCCATCAGGTTGTCGGGCCACTCTTGCATGTCGTCGAAGTAGTGCTTGCCACCGTGCGCGGAGACGGCGACCGGCATCCGCGGCAGCTTGCCGCCCTCGGCATTGACGCCGGTTTCCAAACCCCAACGAGCCAGGTCGATGCGATGCACGCCGTCGTTGCCCAGGTCGCCCGTTCCATAGTCGAAAAACCAGCGCCAACTTCCGTGCCAGCGGCGTCGGTTAAACGGACGCTTGGGCGCCGGGCCAAGCCAGGTGTTGTAATCAAATCCTTTCGGCGGGTCGCTGTCCGCGATAAAACTGACCGGCCCTTGCTTCGAGCTTTCCCAAGCTTTGGCAAACCGCACTTTGCCGAGCTTACCGCTGGCGATGTATTTCATGGCCGCCGTGTGATGGATCCCGCTACGGGCTTGCGTGCCCATTTGAATAACGCGGCCGTACTTCTTCCCCGCCGCGACCATCGTGCGGCCCTCAATCAGGTTATGTCCATCCGGCTTTTCAACGTAAACATCCTTGCCGGCCTGGCAGGCGTGAATCGTCGGCAACGCGTGCCAGTGGTCGGGCGTGCCGGCAACCAGCGCGTCGATCGACTTGTCGTCCAAGGCTTGATGATAATCCTTGATGGCCAGCGGCGCCTTGCCAGTCTTGTCTTTTACTTGCGCGACCCGCGATCCGAGAACGCTTAGATCAAGATCGCAAACATACTTCACCTGCACATCCGGCAAGGAAGCAAACGTATTCAGCAATGATCCCCCGCGCCCTCGCACACCCATCACGCAGATTTGCATCTTGTCGTTGGGCGACGCGGCCTTGTCATCGGCTCGAGTCCATTGGCTCGTTAGCCCGGCGGTCACCGCGGCAGTGGCTTGAAGGAACGTACGGCGTTTCATGAATCTTCTCCGCTCTAATCTTCGTGGTTAGCTCCCACCATGCGACCAGCACAACGCGAGAACTTTCCGGCTAGCATAACGCGCGAACTTTGAAATTGCGAGCAGATTTCGATCAGCCACGCGGACACTTCTACGGCGGCCCACGATAGAACATTCACCAACTACTTGCAAGATTTTCTAACTCGGCCAATGATGAAGTCCATGTCGGAACCATCCCACTATCTGGGTTTATATTTGCATCTCGCGCGAGCCAGTGCGCGCCGAAATCGTCCGCAAGTAAACGCCAAGCTGATGGTGTTGGCTGGCGTCGTCGCGGCACGCATGGGATTGCAAAACGTAGCCGCCTATTGTCGTCACGCGGTTTTGCAACACAATCCCGGGCACATGATTCGTCGCTGGCCCACGCTCGCCGACGCGCTGGAAGATAGCGATTTCCTTCATTTACTGAAACAACTTCAGCGCCAATATCCTCAGGAAAAGGCCGAAGAACTGCTCGCTTCGCTCAACATCGAAATGGCCGGCGAGCGAGACACCTACTACACCGATTCTGAATACGCGGCAGCCTTACTGGGAGTCAGCGAAGAATCGCTCGAAGAACGTTTTGGGACATCCTCGTAGACGGTCGAGATAGCGCCCCGAGACGGCGGGCTGTTAAATTCTCCGCTAGGTCGATTTGGCCTCAGTCGCCGCGTCGTTCTTCATTTCCCAAACCACGACGCGATTGTGTCCGGCGGCGAAGACCGTGTCCTGGTTTTCGTTCATCACAAAATGGTGCACGTGCATCGGCGCTTTTTCCTGCTTGATCACTTTCGATGCTTCAAGATCGAAGAATTTGACGAACCCGCCGTGGTCGCCGCCCGCGCCCAGCAGCCACTTGCCGTCCTTTTGAAATTCAAGGTGTTCGATCAAACCTTTATAAGTGTCGCCGGGGAACTCGTGCGTCCGTTCTCCCTTTTGCCAATCGAAAACTTCCAGCCGCGCAAGCGAACCTAGATGGTCGATATTGCCGATCTGACCGATTCCGCCAACGGCCAGTAACTTGGAATCAGGCGAAAACGCCAACGACCGCACACCGCCAATGGAATGAATGCGCTGCTTCGGATCCCACGTGTAGAGTGTCGGTGCCTCGACGGATGCCAGTTGCTTGCCGGTGACCAAGTCCCAAACGACAACGTGTCCGACTTTGTCGCCGGTGGCCAGCAGGCGGCCGTCGGGCGATACTCTACAGCAAAACAACATCGATGGAAAATGATGCGGCGTCTTCGCTTCGTGGCCCCGCAGTTCGTGCACCAGATCGCCCGTTTCGGTGTTCCAAATTCGGCAAACCATGTCGTCCGAAACACTCACGATCTGCTTGCCGTCGGGCGTGGCGATCAAGCCACGCACCCATTTCTTATGGGCCTCGACCGTACGAACTTGCCGGCGAGTTTCCAAGTCCCACCAGATCAGCCGGCCGTCGTACGCGCCGGATACGAGAAAGCCATCCGCCAACACGACATCCATCACGTATCCGCGATGGCCCGCCAGTTCGTTCGCTTCCGGCTTTTCGGCCAGTACGTCGAAGTCGTAAATCTTGCCGTCCGAACTGCCGACGTAAACTTGATTCGATTCGGCCACGCGCGCCACGCTGAACAGAACATCGGAACGGCTGACTTCCTTCTTGACCTTCAGCAGGTTGGGGTCGGGGGCGGACATGCTTTGTTTCCTATTGGTCGAAATTCGATATGCGGATTTGTTTCGCGGCAAGGCGGCTTTAAGCCAGCACTTCGTCAATCGGTTCCGTTCCTGGATCGGTTAGCGGGACGGGCCGCGATCCGACGTAGTATTCGTGTTCGTGATCGAGACCCAGTGCTTGATAGATCGTGGCGAACAACTCGGCGGCACCGACTTCGCCGTCTTTAACTCGATGCCCGTCCTCGTCGGTGGCACCATACACCGAGCCGCCTTTGACGCCGCAGCCCGATAACGACGAACTCCAGGCCGTGGCAAAATGATCGCGGCCCAGGCTGCCGTTGATTTTCGGCGTGCGGCCGAACTCGCCCAGCGTGATGACCAACGTGTGCTCCAGCAAACCGCGATCCTTCAAATCGTCGAGCAACGCCGACATGACGCGATCGAGTTCCGAAACCATTTCCAAATGCGTTTCAAAATTCTGCCCGTGGCTGTCCCACCACGCCCGCGAGACTTTGACGAACGGCGTCCCGGCTTCGATCAGCCGTCGAGCGATCAACGTCTGCTCGCCAAACAACGTGGGGCCATACATGTCGCGATATTTTTGCGGCTCTTGGGAAACATCAAACAACTTCTCGCTGGACATCAGGCCGCGAACACGGGCGTAGGCTTCGTTATGGCTGGAAACCGTATTCGAGGCGCGGCCGCGTGCAAAGCGCTGGCTTAACAATTCTCGCAACTCGCCGCGCTGCTGATGGTCCAAGTCGTCGATCGTTTCAAGCCGCGACAGATTGGCCGGCTTGCTTTCTTTCGTCAAAAACATGGGAGCATAGCGAGCGCCCAAGAAGCCCGATTGCCCCACCGCGTTTCCGCGACCCTCGGTCGCTGTGTAGAAGGAAACATAGTCGGGTACTTTGCTGTCTGCCTTGCCAAACTCACGGGCCAAGACCGCGCCCATATCGGGATAGGCCAGAGTCGGCTCGGGCATCCGTCCCAGATGCATCATTCGCGATCCGCCGCCGTGGTCACCTGTTTTGGTGTTCAGCGAACGAACGATCGCCGTGTGCTGCATGCGCTGAGCCATTTGGGGCAGCAGTTCGGAAATGTGAACGCCGGTGGACGCGGTTGGAATCGCCGCAAAGGGACCACCGGTCGGCCGTCCCGGTTTGGGATCCCACGTTTCCAGTTGGCTCGGGCCGCCGGCCAACCACAACAAGATCACGCGCCGGTCTTTTCGTTTTAGTTCTTCGCCGAGTGCTTGATTCTTGAAGACATCTAGTTGCGTCATGTTGGCGGCAAAGGCCGACGCCGCAGCGCCACCCAAAAAGCCGCGCCGGCTGATGGGGTGGGCCGCGGATCCGCACCAAGTTTTTGACTTTGTATTACGCTTAGACATCGGTGGCTCCGATTAGAGGCTCTTGTGCTGTCTATTTAAATTGTTGTTTCGGTTGTTGTATTGGAGTCAAGTTTCAGCGACCGACGGAAGCGTTCTCCCCCTTGCCAAGGGGGAGTTAGAGGAGTCCTCGCTAATAGTTAAATCGGCTCTCCGTGCTGGTCAGCAGTGCCCAAACCATTTGCTGAATCGCTTTCACTGGCCGGTCTGTGCGTTGCGCCAAATAGCCGGACAACGCTTGAACTTCTTCCGGATCAGCCGGGCGGCCAAAAATGTTCCACACGGCAACTTCGACGATCTCCGCCGGATTCTCTAGCGACTTGACTTTGCCAACTACTGACTCGCCGTTGTCGCGAAGTAAATCGTTCATGACCCGCTCGCTATTGTTCAACATCAGTGCTTCGGTGACACTGACTTGGAAGTCTTGGTTGGGCTGAGCAAATTCGTTGACCCAGCCGCGCGACGCATTGTGTACATCTTGAATCCGCGACTCGCGATCCTTGTCTTGCATTTCGCTGGAGAACCTATCCGGATTCGTGCTCGCCAGCCGCAAGACCGCCGCATATTGAGCCGGCGTCAGGGGCCGCGCCGTTCCGACCGCGAACAGTTCCGGGCTTGGCCGCTCGCTACTTTCCCAGCGGCTGGAACGGGCGTAGGCGTCGGACAACACGATGCCGCGAATCAACCGCCGCAAGTCATAGTTATGGCTGATCAAGTCGCGCGCCAACCACTGGAGCAATTCGGGATGCGTTGGTTCATTTTCCGGATGCATCTGATCGATCGGCATCACGAATCCACGTCCCAACAAGCGATACCACAGGCGATTCACAATCGAACGGGCGAAAATGGTGTTCTGGTCCTGATGCAGAGCGGCCTCGACAAGCTGTCGGCGGCGGCTGAAGCTGGGCGCGGGAGGAACCTTCTTGTCCTTCTTGAGCTGCTCGAGTTGTTTCTTTTCTTTCTTCTTGTCTTCATTCGAGGGCTCTTCAACAGCGGGCTCATCCGCGACTTTGCCCGACAAGAACATCAGCTTCGCCGTTCGCTCTTCGCCCTCGGTCGTTTTGTATTTGACGATGCCGTACTCGTGTTCGCCAATGAAGTCGCCGTTCTCGAAAGTGCGGCTGAAAAACGACTTCATGCCGTAGAAATGATCCTGCGTCCAACTCGCGACCAGCGGGTGGTCGTGGCACTTCGCGCAACTGACGTTGATGCCAAAGAAAATCACACTGGTTTCGTTCGCCAGCTTGTCGAGATCCTTCGCTCGGGCGCGGATAAAATGATTCGGCCCCTTGCCGTCGTCTGGTTGGTTTTCGCACAGAATCACATCGCGAAAAATGTCGGACCAAGGGCGATTCTCTTCCACGGCCTTCGACAGATAATCCCGCAAGCTGCGACCGCTGCCATGCATCAGCAGCGTATCCAACTCATCGGTCTGATGACGCACAAATCCGGGCGATGCGAACAGACGGTCAATCCATGCGGTCCGCTTGTTGGCATCTTGCGATTCGATATACGCCTTGGCCTCGTAGGCAGTCGGAATACGGCCCGCCAAATCCAGCGTCGTGCGTCGAATCAAGTTGGCGTCGTCGGCAAGCGGCGCGGGCGTCACACTCTCTTGTTGAAGCCGTGCATTGATGTAATGGTCGATCACCTCGTGAATGGGGCGATCCGCCGACGCTAGTTCTTCCGACAGAACCATAGGCGCTGGGACCGCCAGCAGAACAGTCGTCAGGATCGCAAACGACACCGTGGAGCTACGAACAGATACCATCAACTGAGTTCCTGAATCGCCCTCAAAGGGAAAGGGCATTTTGGGTGTGAAAGTGTCCGGCAGGGACCACCTAGAATACCAGATCGCCCTGCAAACACAAATAACATCCACAACCCTTGACATGTTAGCAAATTGGGCCGAACAAAGCGATTTCTTGCCGGAGAAGTCGACCACTCCGCGATCGTCGAAAGTGCCATGGCTGCGGAAGCGGCGTAGTTGATTTCCAACCGCCACGATTCGCTCGCTCGCGCTCGATCCGCCCGCGGGCACCCGCCGCCGGTGCCCTTCGCCCCAAAACGGCGCACTTCGCCATGTGTAACATACGCCCATCGCCATTCATCCTCTCGGTTCATCCATCACCGACTGCCCTAAAAGAAACTGCCCTAACAAGTTAACAGCCAAGCCGCCCCTTCGCCCGCGGCCCCACGAGTCAAACAACGTTTGCAATCGTGCAACGATTTTCAAACCGCGCCGGCACGCAATGGACGTACGCTCAGCGCCAACGAATAAGGTAAGGCCCCAAGGCACCCAAGAGCAACAAGGCACCAGCCCCTGGTGAAGAATCCAATCCCCCACCGTATCATTCCTTTATTTTACAAGATTTTCACAAACCGTACAGTGTTCGCGATCGGCACTGGTTGAGGGCCGCCGTCAATCCATGGGTGGCCCCAACCATGCACTTCCAACCAAGCATGAGATTTTGGTGGCCTTTGGAGAGCGTGAATCGAAGTTTTGACTCGCATGCAGCACCTCGGCGATCGCGTGTTACGCACAACCACGGTTGAGCCTTCCGTCATTCCCGCGCGGGGGGCTGTCGGTTTAAGGTGGCCGCACACGATTGCGACGTGCTGGCGCCTGGATTTTGATGGGTCTTTTTTTGTTTGATCGTGTTCGCGGCTGCTCTC
>JAJDEH010000232.1 GCA_029259935.1 Planctomycetota bacterium | reverse complement strand
ACGCGTCGCTGTCCACCGTCTTATTGAAGATAACCCCGGTGGTCCCGGTGTCGGTGATGGTCACATCTTTGGTCAACTCGACCTTTTCCCGGAACTCCACCGTGTTGCCGGTGCCTTTCACGTTTCCACCCAGAGTAGCCTCTTTTTCCACGAGGATGCTTTGGCCTTCCAAGTCGGCCGCAGTTTGTAGTTTGCTTCTGAACGTCAGGCCGTCGCCCTTGGAAGGGCCGTCGATCTTGACCTTGTCGAAGATCAGCCCCGCGTCGTCGACCGCCGAGATCACTATCGTGCCCGAGGCGTCAAATCCTTTTTTGTAATGTTGCTCTCCAACCGTCGAGACGTCAGCCTGCAGTTTGGCCCGCTCCTTGACCTGCAGCGAGCCCAGCTTCTTCGTGCTGCCGATTGCCTGACGTGCTTCCAGCTTGCCGTCGATCACCAAGTTTCGGAACGCCAACGCGTCGCTGTCCACCGTCTTATTGAAGATAACCCCGGTGGTCCCGGTGTCGGTGATGGTCACATCTTTGGTCAACTCCACCTTGTCGCGGAACTCGACCGTGTTGCCCGTTCCTTTGACGTTGCCACCCAGAGTGGCCTCTTTTTCCACGAGGATGCTTTGGCCTTCCAGGTCGGCCGCGGTGTGCAGCTTGCTTCTGAACGTCAGGCCGTCTCCCTTGGAAGGGCCGTCGATCTTGACCTTGTCGAAAATCAGCCCCGCGTCATCGACCGCCGAAATTACTATCGTGCCGGTGGCGTCAAAGCCCTTTACGTAGTGTTGCTCTCCGACCGTCGAGACGTCGGCCTGCAGCATGGCTCGCTCCTTGACCTGAAACGAGCTCAATTTCTTTGTGCTGCCGATTGCCTCCCGCGCTTCCAGCCTGCCATCGATCACCAGCTTCTTGGGACCCAACACGTCGCTGTCCACCGTCTTGTTGAAGATAATCCCAGTGGTCCCCGTGTCCGTGATGGTCACGTCTTTGGTCAACTCGACCTTGTCGCGGAACTCCACCGTGTTGCCGGTTCCTTTGACGTTGCCGCCTAGGATCGCCTCTTTCTCGACGAGGATACTTTGTCCCTCCAGATCAGCCGTGGTTTGCAACCTGCTTTTGAATGTCAGGCCGTCTCCCTTGGAGGTGCCGTCGATCTTCACTTTGTCGAAGATCAGACCCGCGTCATCGACCGCCGAAATTACTATCGTGCCCGAGGCGTCAAAGCCTTTTACGTAATGTTGCTCTCCAACCGTCGAGACATCGGCCTGCAGCTTGGCCCGCTCCTTGACCTGCAGCGAGCCTAGCTTCTTCGTGTTGCCGATTGCCTCACGGGCTTCGAGCTTGCCGTCGATCACCAAGTTCCGGAACGCCAACGCGTCGCTGTCCACCGTCTTGTGGAAGATGACG
Source organism: Planctomycetota bacterium (assembly GCA_029259935.1). The sequence continues at coordinate 14,470 of JAJDEH010000232.1, read as the reverse complement.
CCGGTGGTCCCGGTGTCGGTGATCGTCACGTCTTTGGTCAATTCGACCTTGCCATGGAACTCGACCGTGTTGCCGGTCGCCGAAATGTCACTCGCCAACTTTGCCGATCCTTTCACGTCGAGGCTCTGCACCGAGACATTCGCGGCCTCCTTCGTTATCAACTTGCCATCGACAATCAGATTCTGGTCGCCACTGACTGGTTGGCTGAAGATGACCTCTTGATGTGCTCCTTGGCCGTCTTTGGCCGTTAGCCTAACGTCGGATTTCAGATCGACTTCACTCTCGTACTCTTGACCGCCGGTCGTGGTAACGTCCGTTAGCAGCGATGTTTTTTCCACATCTTGCTCGACGTCGAATGTGCCGACAGTCAGCGTGTTGGTTCCCGTAACGACCAGAATCTGCTCACCAACGTCGCCGCGCACGATTAACGTATCGAACGTGCTAAAGCCGAACGTTGACATTTGGGTATCGTTGAACTGAATTGCGTTGGGCAATACGGTAATTATTCCCGTGGTCCCGTCGCCCGTGATGTCAACAAGCAGTTGGCTGCCGGCCAGCGCGGCTTGAACTCCGTCCGGATCAGCGGCGACCAGCACGACGTCGTTGTTTCCGGTTCCGCCCTGATAGGTGATCCGCAGAAGAGTGCCGCCGACGGTGAACTGATCACCCTCGTCCAGTCCGGCAAATGTTCCAGCGACCGTCGATCCGCTGTCTGTATTTTCAACGATGACAAATTCATCGCCCACGGCGGGCGTGAAGCCTAGGCTAACGTTCAGTGTTGCACCGTCAATCGCGACGGTGCGCGCCGCGCCTGTCACTTGCAGTTGGTCGTGCCCGGTGCCCGCAGCCACCCCATTCAGCTCAACGGTGTAAGAGTCGTCACTTTCGAAGACCACGCTGCCGTCGATGACCAGTCGTTCCGTTGCACCGGTTGCGGCCGGCGCCACTTCGCCGTCGATCCTCACGCTGCTGGCGGTCACGTCGGCACCTGCTTCGGCTTCGCGAATGATGCCCACTGGAGCGGTCAACGTAACCAGCCCAGTGCCGGCATCGATTCCCGTCGCTTTGATCCCCGTCACGATGCCCGCGCCGAGGACATCGATATTCCCGCCGCCGCTGGTAACGACCGCACTGCTGTTCGTCACCAACACCCCGATGTTGTCGCCGCCTGAATTGACGCCCCCTATTCCAACGATCGCAATGCCGCCGGCCACGCCGGTCAGACGACTGTTGTTGACTACCGAAACACCGTAATTCGAGGAGCCGCTGTCGCCTCCCGTGCCCTGGACCGTGATCATACCGGTACCGGTTATCTCAAGCGCGGCATTGACGATATTAACGCCGACAAAGTTTCCCGACGCCGGCGTAGCGCCCTGATTGGCGGTGAGCGTAATATCGCCATCCGCCGTGGCTACTTTCGAACCGGAGTTCATGAAGATGTTGCGGGATGCAGTGAGCGTAACGTCACCGGACCCCTGGTTGATACCGGAAACAGCAATGCTGCTGCCGCTGATGGCCGCCGGGTCGTTGAAACTGACACCGTCGATACTGACGCCGCCCGACGTCGCGTCGCCGATGTTGATCGAACTGAAACCGTCTTCAATTCGAGCGAATTCGCTTGAAGAAAGATTCAGCGTGCCGGCTCCCCCGCCGAGGCCGATCGAGGTCCCGGCGGTCAAGGGCCGAATATTCAGCGGGCCAGACCCTTGAACGACCGAGCCGTTCCGCAGATCCAGCGAGTCGGTGTTCATCGTGATGCCGCCCGTGGCCGTCGGCAGGCTTGACCCCACTACGTTCTCAACCACGAGCGTGGCGTTGGTGCCGGTCAGAGTTATATCTCCGCCTTCGGTCGACTCGAGTCCCACGACCGAGCTGTTGAACGCGATGAAAATCGAGTCTTGATCGTTGCCCGGTCCCGACGTTCCAGTGATGGCGATGTCGCCAGCCTTGGAAGATACCCCCGCCAGCTCGGAGACGTAGCCGTAGTTGCTAAACGTTCCCCCGCCAACTCCGCCCCCGACGCCGACGATATCGATGTCCGCGGCGTCGGCGGTGGTTCCCGTCGAAGAAACGATCGCGCCGAATTGGACGCGGACGCCCTGATTGCTGTGTGAAGTTCCGTCGCCACCAACACCGTTGATCGAGACGTCGCCGTCGACCGACGAAATCCGAGTATTGGCACCGACGACATAAACGCCTCGATTGTCGGTGGTTCCCGCCCCTCCGGTTCCGTTGACGGAAATCGTTCCCGCGCCGGGAGCGACACCAGTCGAGGTGACCTGCGAGCCGCTATCAATCACAACGCCATGATGCAGAGCCGTGGCCGCGTCATCACCGCCCCGCCCCTGCAACAGGATGTCGCCATCGGTCGTGGAGATGTCCGCATCGTTCAAGTTGATGCCGGAGAAGTCCCCGGCCGCGGGCGTCGCGCCCAGATTGGCGCTGAGCGTGACGTTTCCGTCGACCGTCGCAAGGCTCGAGCCGGGGTTCATTTCGATGTTGCGAACAGCCTCCGCCGTGAAGGTCCCCGCGTCCGAGATACTCAGGTTCTGGTCTACAACCAGGGTGCGGATCGCATTCGTTTCGCCAATTGAGATTGCCGGGGCGTTGCTGAAGTTGAAGGCGTTGCTTCCCTCGAACAGCAACGTGTCATTGGTGCCGGTGTCGTTATACGTCAGGCCGGTAATTTCGGCCGCCAGCAAGTCGTTCAGGCTGGAGTCGTTGTTGAGGTCCGTGCTGCCGTTAATCGCGAGAAATCCGCTGCCGTCCACCGTCAGGCTGGCCGTTTCCGGCAAGGCATCGCCGGTAAAGCTCACGGTGTTTCCCGTCACGACGCCCGTAATCGCGAGCATGGCACGGGGTTCCAGCGGTTCGACGATCAAGCGACGAGTTCGCGAGGTCGGGCCAGTACTCTTGCGTGCGTTGCGACGGCGGGATCGTTTTCGCGATGTCTTCGACATGGTGGAACCTTCTGTTGAGTTCAGCGTGCCTGTCGGTTGTGTGGCGGCTTGAAATGGCGGCCATTCCGCTGGGAATAGACGGTGATTTTCGTCACCTCCGCGATCGATCAAGGTCCACGCCCTAAGGACGCAATTGCGTTCGCCCGGATCTACCTAGAAATGCGCCATCTGATGCGACCTCACGCCAACGAATTTTTATTTTTTCGAAGATTGTTCGGGGTCGCGAATGTGAAAACGCAGGCGGTCGTCCCACATGGACGAGAGAATTTCCGAGCAAGACGTTGAAGAAGCGAACGGGAGTGGAAGTGAGCCTGGGAACGATGAGCCAAGCTTTGAAGAAAAACGGTACTCGGCCTAGTCGTCTGAAACCGACCGTCGAAAAGAGTCAAAAACAAGCGGTTGCGTGAGGTTGAACCGTTGATAGATGACTTGCCGGACGATCAGGTGGTGACGTATGAAGACGAAGTCGATATTCACCTGAATCGCAAGATCGGCCCGGACTGGATGCTGCGGAGGAAAAAAGGCTCAGACAGCGAAGCCGGACAACGGATCCACTTGGAAAGAAAGTGAGTGTGCAGCGAGGGCGCTCTTTCGACGAGCGAAAGGCGACCCTATCGACCTAGGCCAGCACCTCGTTCACGACTTTGCCGTGAACATCGGTCAGACGATATTGCCGGCCCTGGTAGCGGAACGTCAGTCGCTCGTGGTTGATTCCCAGCAAGTGCATCAACGTCGCGTTGAAATCGTGAACGTGGACCGGATCTTGGACCACACTATATCCAAGTTCATCGGTCATGCCGTGGGCGAATCCTCGCTTGACGCCGCCGCCCGCCATCCACACGGTAAAGGCATCGCGGTGATGATCGCGGCCGACCACGGCTTCCTTGGCTGAGTTGGTTTGGCCCTGTGCCATCGGCGTACGACCAAACTCGCTGGACCAAACGACCAGCGTGTCGTCCAGCATGCCCCGCTGTTTTAGGTCTTTGATCAAAGCGGCGATCGGCCGATCGACTTGCTTGCATTTGTTCTGTAATCCGTTCAGCAGATTTGAATGGTGATCCCACCCCTGGTCGAACAGTTGCACGAAACGAACACCACGCTCGACGAGTCGCCGGGCCAGCAGGCAGTTGTTGGCGAAACTCGCCTTGCCGGGCTGGGCACCGTAATTCTCCAGCGTTCGTTGGGATTCGGATTGGATGTTCATCAGTTCCGGTACCGACGTCTGCATTCGGTACGCCAGTTCGTACTGGCTTATGCGAGTGGCGATTTCCGGATCGTTCAGGTCGGCCAGCGCCGTCTGGTTCAATTGGTTCACGGCGTCGACAACACGTCTTCGAGATTCGCGGTCGATTCCTCGCGGGTTGGACAAGAACAAAACCGGGTCGCCCTGGCTGCGGAATTCGATGCCTTGATACACCGTCGGCAGAAAACCGCTGCCCCAAGCCGAGTTACCCGCGCCCAGAACTTGGCCCGTGACCAGTACCACGAAGCCGGGCAGGTTTTCGTTCTCGCTGCCCAGCCCATAGGTCGCCCAAGATCCAATGCTCGGACGTCCGAAACGCTGGAATCCGGTGAGCATGAACAGTTGCGCCGGACCGTGATTGAATTCGTCGGTGTGGAGTGACTTGAGCCAACAGATCTCATCGGCGACCTGCTGCAAATTGGGCAGCAAATCGGAAACGGCCGCGCCGGATTCGCCGCACTGGCGGAACCGAAAGGCCCGTTTCTTGGGAGTTCCCAGCATGGTGGGCCGGCCGCGCAGAAAGGCGAATTTTTTCCCTTCGAACAGTTCGGCGGGGCACAATTCGCCATGCCGCTGCTGAAGTTTCGGCTTGTAGTCAAACAGGTCAAGATGTGACGCCGCTCCGACCATGTGAATATAAATCACGCTGCGAGCGCGCGGCGTAAAATGTGGCCTTCGGACCGACTTCGCCGCATCCATCGGATTGGCGTCAGCCCGGTTCAACAGCGACGCCAAGGCCAAGCCCCCAACGCCGTAAGTGGCTTGCTGAAAGAGCTGCCGCCGGCTGATGGCCGGGGTGCAGACGGCAACTTGGTTCGATTCGGACATGACGACTCTTTTTCCACCTCGTTGTCAGAGGTACATGGGCTGTCAGAGGTTCATGGTCTCATCCAGATTCAAAAGCACATTGGCCACGGCGAACCAGGCGGCAAGCTGCAAGGAATCGACGTCCGCATTTCTCAGCCGCGGCAGCAAATTGCTCAGCCGATCCGGGACCAGTTTGGGATCTTGTTTTAGCTTTTCGAGTTCGGCTGCATACACGCCGGCCAAGATGTTCGCTTCCGCTGTTGTCGCTTGTCGCGCCACACAAAGGCGAAGTCCAAAAGTCGCCCGCTCGAGCGGGGAAGCGTCCGGTCGTTCCACAATCATTCGCTGGGCCAGAGCCAACGCCATTTCTGCATACGCGGGATCGTTCAGCAGCGTCAGCGCCTGCAAGGGAGTGTTCGTGCGCGGCCGCTGAGTTGTACAGGAGGCACGATCGGGAGCATCAAAGTTGACGAAACTGGAATAAGGCGCGGACCGCTTCCAAACGATATACACTCCTCGGCGGAAGCGGTCTTCGTTCGTGGCCGTAATCCATTTAGGCTGATTTCTGCCCACCGCCCGCCAGATTCCGTTAGGCTGATAGGGCATGATCGGCGGGCCATGCATCTTCGTCGACAGCAGGCCGGAGACGGCCAAGGCGTTGTCACGAACTGCCTCGGCGGATAGCCGAAAACGTGGCCCGCGAGCGAGGAAGCGGTTTTCCGGATCTCGCTTGGCAAGCAGATCGCTACGACGTGCGGCTTGGTGAAACGTGGCCGACATCACCATCTGCTTGTGAATGTGCTTCATTGACCAGCCTGACTCCATGAACTCGACGGCGAGCCAATCGAGCAGTTTCGGAAGCGTCGGCGATTCGGACTGCGTGCCGAAATCCTCGGTGGTAGTGACGATCCCCTTGCCAAAGATCTCGGCCCACCAACGATTGACCGTAACGCGAGCCAAAAGCGGATTGTCCGGCGAGACCAGCCACTTGGCAAAGCCTAGCCGGTTCTTTGGAAACGAATCGTCCAACGAGTGGAGGATCGCCGGTGTTCCACACTCGACGCCTTCGCGCTGAGATAAATAATTTCCGCGATCGAAAACCTTGGTCTGCCGCTGCTTCTCCATTTCAATCATGACCAATGTTGACGGCGGTTTCATTTTCTCGATTTGTGCTTCAATCTGCTTAACTCGCTCGTCAACTTTTGTTAGTCGCGGATTCGATTTCGAGTGGTGTTCTTGCAGTTGCGATAACTGTTTGGGCGTCAACTCTTCTTGCGTCAGCAGGGCCGCGATCTCGTCAGAAAGATCGGCCGTCAATTCGTCGCCTACCAGCACGGCCAATTTCAATCGTCCGATCGTGCGACCCTGGCCGTAATTCTGATCAAGTTTTAGGACGAGCGAATCGGCCTCATTGACGCGAATCGGTTCCGTCGTGCGGAATGTCGCCCAGTGCGGTTTGTGGAATTGAGGATTGATGCCCCAGCCGGTTTTCCGGTCGCCGTCGATGGCCCGCGCTACGTTCCATCCCTTCTGGGAAAAGTCCGCCGCGGGTGACGACAAGGGGATCTCCTCCATGTCTTCGCCGGCGCGGTTAGCGGCTACCGTGAACTCGCTGAGGAGAAAATTGGGCCGTGTGGCGTCGCCTCGGCCGGGACCTTTGCCGGGGAGCGAATCGTCGGTAAGCGTTTCAATCTTAAATCCCAACACATCCTCCAGCGGCCCGTCGATCCGTACGGTGTAGATCGAAGTGCTGGGCACCGTGCCCGTCAGCAACACGGAACCGTCTGGCTGGAACTGGTGGGTTTCCTTGCCGGTGGTGGAGAAACTCTGAATAGGTTGAGGCTGCCATTTCGCCGGGTTTGTTTTCAAGGCGGTCCGTACTCGCTCACGCCAATCGTCAAATCCCGCTTGACTGGCCTTACGCAGATCCGTTTGCCGGGCGCGCAGATCAGCAAGCTCACGCCGCAGTTCGTCGCGTCGCGTTTGTTGTTCGGGTGCAAACGGTAACTCCATTGCGGGACCCGTGAAGTTGAACTGCGTTCCCGAGGCGAGTTTCACTTCCAACGGCGTGTTATTGAAGTAGGCGAATAGCTGATAAAATTCTTTCTGCGTGAACGGATCGTACTTGTGATCGTGACATTGGCAACATTCAATCGTGGTTCCCAGGAAGACGAGGCCGGTCGTATTCACGCGGTCGAAAATCTGGTTGGTGCGATTTTGCTCCGGGTCCACGCCCGCTTCGACATTGCAGGTGACCGTGCGATGAAAACCGGTGGCGATTTTCTGCTCGAGCGTGGCATTGGGTAAGAGGTCTCCGGCAAGTTGCTCGACGACGAACTGGTCGAACGGCAGGCCGGCGTTCAAGGCCTTAATTACCCAATCGCGATAGGCCCAGCTATCGCGCAATTGGTCGGCCTGGAACCCGTTGGAATCGGCGTACCGCGCCAGGTCGAGCCATTGCCGGGCCCAGTGTTCGCCGTAGCGCGGCGATTTCAACAATCGATCAACGTATTCTTCGTAGGCCCGCGGCGAATCGCTCTTTAGGAAGGCTTCGACTTCTTCAATACTGGGCGGCAGCCCGGTGAGTGCCAACGAGACGCGGCGCAGCAGTCGGGCTTTATTGGCGGTCGGAGAAGGGGAAAGACCCGCTTCTTCGATTCGCGACAACACAAAGCGATCGATGTCGTTCCGCACCCAGTCTTGGCTCGACATCGTCGGTAACTTCGGTCGAGTCGGTTTCTGGTAGGCCCAGTGCTGATCGACCGCTAGGCTATCCGGCCAACTGGCACCGCTGGAAATCCAACGACGAAGCACCGCCAATTCGGCCGGCGAAACGGGATCGCCGTCCAGTGGCATGAGGTCGCCATAAGCGTCGTCGACCAGCCGTTTGACGACCAGGCTTTCGTCGGGCTTGCCGGCGACAATCAGCGGCTCGTCGGAATCGCCGAGTCCCAGTGCCGACTCGCGTTGCGAAAATCGAAAGCCGCCTTCCGCATTGGCCGGTCCATGGCAACGATAACAATGCCGCCGGAGGATTGGCTGAACGTCGCGGCCAAAATCAATCTCGGGGCCGTCGGCACGAGCCCCGTTGCTTGCCACCATGACAATCAGGATCGATAGTGCCAGGACGGCGAGAGGTAATCGGTTCACTTTTTGACTCGCTGGTTGGGCGGTGGGGAAGGACGAGCCTCTGGCGGGGACGCTATAATAGCTAGATTATCATGGATAAGGGCGAAAACTCAAATACCCCGGGGAAGCGAATGAAAGGCGTGGAGAAATGAAACACGGAATTCGGATTTTGTTGGCGGCGTTTCTGACGATGGTGATGGGCCATTCAACGACGAACGGTGCCGAGGATCGCCCGCCCAACTTCATCGTCGTCTTTTGCGACGATATGGGATACGCCGACATCGGCCCCTTTGGAGCCGAAGGCTATGAAACTCCGAATCTGGATCGAATGGCGCGGGAGGGGATGAAGTTCACGGACTTTTATGTCGGACGGTCTTTTTGCACGCCGTCGCGGGCGGCGCTGATGACCGGGTGTATTCCTACGCGTGTCGGCATCGGCGGCAACTTTGGGCCGCATTCCAAGACCGGTTTGAATCCCGGCGAAATGACCATCGCGGAAGTACTGAAGCAGAAGGGTTACGCGACCGCGTGCTTTGGCAAGTGGCATCTCGGGCATCTGCCGAAGTTCTTGCCGCCGAATCAAGGCTTCGATGAATACTTTGGCATTCCCTACTCAAACGACATGTGGCCCTTTCATCCAAACGTGCGGCATCTGACGATGGAAGAACGATTGAAACGATGGCCGCATTTGCCGCTGTATGAAGGCACCAAGATCATCAAGCCCCAGGTCATGCCGGCGGATCAGGTGCAACTCACGACTCAGCTTGCCGAACGCGCCGTACAGTTCATCGACCAGCAAAAAGCCGAACCATTCTTCATTTATCTGCCGAACCCGCAGCCCCATGTGCCGCTGTTCGTATCGGAGAAATACGAAGGGAAGTCAAAGCGAGGCCTGTTCGGCGATGTGATTAGCGAGATCGACTGGGGAGTGGGACAAATTATCGCCGCGTTGAAGAAGAACGGAATTGACGAGAAGACCTGCGTCGTGTTCACGTCCGACAACGGGCCGTGGCTGCTGTACGGCGACCATGCGGGTTCCGCGAAACCGTTGCGCGAAGGCAAGGGAACCAACTTCGAGGGCGGCTTTCGCGTGTCTTGCCTGATGCGCTGGCCCGGAAGAATTCCGGCTGGAAAGTCCTGCGCGGAAGTGGCCGGCACGATCGATGTGCTGCCCACGTTTGCCAAGCTGGCCGGAACTCCACTGCCAAAAAACAAGATCGACGGCCAGGACATCAGCGACCTAATGTTCGGGAAGGCAGGCGCCAAATCGCCGCACGAAGTCTTTTATCACTACGACGGCGGCAACCGATTGATGGCTCTGCGCAGCGGCAAGTGGAAATTAATGTTTGCACAAGGCTACAACTCGCCAGTGCCCGGCAAGGCTGGCATCCCCGGCAAAGGCCGGCGCAAAAACATCGAGTTGTCGCTATTCGATCTGGAAAGCGACATTGGCGAAACAACCAATGTTGCGCGGGAGCATCCCGACGTAGTGGCCCGATTAAAGAAACACGCCGAGGCGATGCGAATGGAACTGGGTGACGGCGCGAAAAATGTCGGCACGGCTCGGCGGCCTATCGGACGGTGAGCGCGGTGAGCCCACTTCAATCCTGAATCTGTTCTTAGTTCTCATCCGGCCGCATCCGCTAATCAAGATCCGTGCTAGCGGCACGTAACCCGTCGTGTGAAACGCGAAAAATCGCGAGATTCCGTGCAACCGGCAAACCTCGCTCGCCGATACATCAAGTACGAGTATCCACTCGCCGCGATTCTTCCAGCTCGATTCGCTGGGCACTCGCACGTTTCGAGCAGAAGGATTTACGAGCGGACGACCCCAAGTCGCAGGTATTCACCAAGCGAACTGCCACCTGCGGGCAGCCAGGTGCGACCACGACACCTCTTCGCGTTTTCCGTCGAAGGTGGTTCGTTCGGCGCGCATCCATCAAAAACAAATCGGTTCATCTCTCAGGGAGGAGACGATGCAAGTCAAGATTTATGTTCCACGTACGATTGACATTCCCAACGCCTATTTGGCCGGCCTCGCGCAACGCGCGCTCGAAGGCTTGGGCGATGACGGCCAAGATGTATCCGCCACGCGCGGCCATCTTGTTCGCCAAGCGATTCGCGACGGACTGTTGCGCGAGTTTGACGAGTTGCTAAGCGGGGAAGGCGACGTCGATTTGTTCTGCGATCCGAAATCCGAGATTCCCCTGGAGATCGACAGCCGAACGCTCACGCTCGGCGAACTGATTGGATCGCTCAGTCCGCAAAACATTGGTAAATTGAAAAAAGGCGAAGAAGCAGACTCGTCGCACCCAACCGTGGTGGCCATGAGCCGAGCTGCCTAGTTCAATCGGCCAGAGAATCCAACCAAATCACGAACAGCGCTGGCTGCTCGGGCCTGATTCAGAGGTGGCGATATAGCATGCGCTAACTCGAACGACCCGCGTTCGCGCTAACCGTGCTAGATGGATTCTGTTTGAGTTACCGTCCGATGGGCGTCCCCGTCCTACAAATGCGCTGATCCCCTTCCTCCCATCCGCGCTTTCCCGCGCGCACTCCCCCTATCATTCTCTTGCTTCCCACCAATCGGCCGAAATTCCAAACATCGTCTAATATCTTTGCCATCCAAGGAGTAATCCTCTGGCGATTGAATTCTCGAAGTGCGCTTTGGAAGGCTACGCTCTTGGCATTGCTGGGCAAGCGCGCGGCGGCACAAATGCCCGAGCCCCTCTAGCTCGCCCTTGGCAAGGCGGAGAACACGCTGCTCGCTTTTGTTTCGTTGGCCCAAAAGTGGATTATGGTGGTGATTCTGCGTGTACGGAATGTGACGGCTCTGTCGACTGACAGCATTTCGTGCTGGTTGATTTCATCATTCGTCCGATGATGATTTTGAACGTGGTAGGTAATGTGATAGCTGTATCGAACCTAGCACGTTGGACACGGGTAGACCGTTGGGGCACCAGGGCAAAGGGGAAACTACATGAAAACGCAACGATCCTACCAGTTCCAAGTCACTTCTTCGGAACCGGATATCGTTCGCTGCCATTGCCCGCTCTGCAACACCGCCGCCGAAGTGGTCGAGCAATCGGGGCCACAAGACGTTGATTGTGAAAATTGCGGCTTGCATTTCATGATCGATCCGTCACAAGTCGATCCATCGTCCAACGAGCCGACTTCTTCAGCGTTGGCCGAAGAGCCACGTGACGAACTGCAACGGTGGCTGGCTGGCGAGCCCATCCAAGAGCGGCCCGCCACGGGGATTCGCCGTCTTCGTCGCTGGTGCCGGAATCATCCGTTCAAGGCGGCACTTAGCAGCGCGTTGCTGGTCGCCCTCTTCGCGGGTATTGGCGTTTTGTCATGGACCTTCATGCTAACCACTCAAGCGCTCGCCGAGCAAAATCGCGAAAACGAAAGACTCGTCCAAGCGCACCGGCAGGCACGGAGGGAGTTGGAACGAAAATTGGAAATCGCCGAGACACGCCGGAAGGAAGCGGTGGCTCGCCATGAGCGTGCTCGGCGCGAGGCCCATTCCGAAATGGCCCGCTATCTGACTCAGCAGTCGCAGCAGTTCGGCTCGCGCAGTCCCCAACTCAGCATGGAATTGGCGGCCGAAGCCTTGAAGATAACGCGCCAGGTGAAGGCACCGATCATTCGCGAAGCCCATCAAGTTCTTCGCGACGGGCTCCTGAAAATCGATGGCAAGCAGTTGCGCGGGCATGGCGGCAAAATCATTTCCGTCGCGGTCAGTCCCGATAGTCGCTGGCTCGCCAGTGGAAGCGTCGATCGCACGGCCTATCTGTGGGACCTCAAGTCGGCCGACCCCAGTGCCACGCCGACCGTGCTTCGTGGCCATGAAAGCCATGTGAGCGCGGTCGAGTTCACTCGCGATCGTCAATGGCTTGTCACCGGAAGTTCTGATTCAACGGTGCGGCTATGGAACATGAAAACGGGCGATCCGTCCCAAAGCCCGGTGGTGTTGCGAGGAAATCGCGGGCGCATTGGCGGACTGGCGGTCAGCCGCGATAGTCGTTGGCTGGTGACCGCCGGCGGCGGCTTTACCCTGTCTGACAGTGCCGCCTTTCTGTTTGATTTGGAGTCGGTCGACTCGTTGCGCAAGCCCGTCGAGTTGACGGGCCATCGAGGGCAAATTCGCGTCGTGGCCATCAGCCCCAACAATCGCTGGGTCATTAGTGGCGGCGAAGACGGGGCCGCGCGGCTGTGGGATTTGACCGCCTTGCGCCCGGCGGTGACGCCGATAATCCTCAGTGGACACCAGGGTAGAATTAGTGCGGCCGTGTTCAGCCCGGACAGCCGCTGGCTGGCCACCAGCGGCGGTTTTTCGTCACAAGACTTTGGCGTCCGGCTGTGGGACCTATCAGAAAAGGTTCCCGATTCCGCGATCGTCTTGGGCGGGCATCAGGCACCGGTCGAAGCATTGGCCATCGGTCCACAAGGCCGTTGGCTTGTGACCGCCAGCGTCGACGGCGTGGCTCGCGCTTGGGATCTGACTGCCGCCGACCCTGCCGCTCGTTCCATTTCCTTACGAGGCCCGGCCCGCCCCATCCAAATCGTGGCGATCAGCCCAAAAGCCAACTGGATCATCTCCGGAAATTCCGACGGAACTGTTCATTTATGGGGGCTCGACTCGACCGGTCCCAGTGAGATGCCCGTCGTACTCAGCGGGCATCGTGGCCGCATCACGTCGCTCGCCACCAGCCCCGACGGCCACTGGCTGGTCAGTGCCGGAGAAGATTCCTCGCTGCGGTTGTGGAGCCTGCGGATCGACGAGTTGATTCAGATGGCGACCAATGCACAACCGTTGCGAGAATTGGACGCGCCACGCCGCTTGGCCAATCGATTGCCAGTCCAAACTGCCCCCGCCGTGAGGCGAATTCCGGATGCGACTGAAAACGTGGCTGCGGACTTTCAGGACACTCACCACGTCATGCCCACGGCCGGTAGCTTTGAAGCAGCCCCCGAGTCGGACAAGATCACCCCACGAAGTCCCAACGTCGAACAAGACGAGTATTTTGACCCGCTGGCCGCTTTGTACGAAAACTGGGTGAAACAATCCGAGGTTGCTCGCTCGAAAGACAACTCCCCTTTACGTTACCGCTAGGCGACAATCGGTTGCGGGCTCGCGTCCGCTATTCTTCCGGCTCGCCAAAGTCCTGATCCCAATCGAGTTCCCCCACGTCGATATAGGCACGGCATTGGGAACACTCTTGCGTGGTTCCGTCGAGCGAATCTGGAAAGACCGAAATCGCGCCGCAGTCCTCACACTCGGCATTTATCTGTCGACCGGACGAGGGGCGAGCCTTGCGTTCGCGTTTCGTCTCTTCAAACCGGCGAATCAGATCCGCGGCCTCGGCCCCGGCTGCTTTTTCGATCCACACATTCGGTTGGTGAAATTGACTCAACGTTCCAAAAGCCCACAGGCTTGCGCCCGAGTTGTCCTCGTCCGCGAACGCATCGATACCATGGGTGCCCAACATGTCGACGATCATATGAGCTTCAATGTTGCTGGCCGCGGTATAAACCTTGAATGGTTCTTTAAATTTCATTCGCGTGTCCCAGGAAGTGCATGGCAGTCCACGACTGCATGGCTCAGGCCCGTGGCGACTGGTACGGGTTGCCGGTTTCGACCGCTTTAAACTCTTGGCGATCCATGGACGCCTCAACCTTTTCGATTAGCTCGTTGCAAAATTTCCAAAGATCCCCGGTGTCAAACGCACAGCCAACCACCACCCCGTATTCGATCTTCAGTTCGACGGGATGCGACACCGGCAGCGAAGCGGTCACCACCAGCTTGGCAATCTTCACGGAAAAGTCGCCCAACGCGGAACCACGAGTGAAAACAATGGCGGTGGCGTCGCGCTGCGGTTCGCGGAATCCGAACTGCACGAGTATCGCCGCCAGGTCCGCTTCGGCATTAGTACCCTGAATCGGAATCGTGAAGGTGTATTTTGGCAGCAAGCAGAATGCGGGCTTCGTCGGTGGCAGTGGGACGAACCGTTTGGCCGTGTATGAAACCTTCAGCAGCACAATCGCGCCGATCAGCAACAGGACGGGCCCGCCCAGGAACAGCCAATCGGGAAAATCCAGGTTTGGCACTTTGTTGGTCTCGCTTTACTCTACATCGGTCACTAAACGAAAGTCTCGCGTTTGACGGGATTCCTTGGCGGGACTTAGTTCCTGTTTTGCACTTTTCGTGACTGGTATTGGCGCGAAAAAGGCGGCCCGTGACAATTGAAATTGACCATCTTACCTTTCAATTTCTCTGGCACGGAAGCCGCCTACGATGGAACTTACCAGTTCGTTCGAGTCTTTG
>JAJDEH010000231.1 GCA_029259935.1 Planctomycetota bacterium | reverse complement strand
GGCACGATTGTCGACGGTACGGGCAATCCTTGGTTTCGCGGCGACGTGGCGGTTCGCGGTGATCGCATCGTGCGGGTCGATCGCCAGATTGATGGCCCCGCGAAGCGAGAGATCGACGCCAGCCGTTTGGTGGTTGCGCCGGGTTTCATCGACATTCATTCCCACTCGGACTATCTGCTGTTGGAAGACGGCCACGCGCAAAGCAAAATCCGCCAAGGCGTAACTACCGAGATCCTCGGCGAAGGCGGCTCGCCTGGACCTTTTCGCGGCAAGCTCGGTCAGCGCAGCACGACGGTGGACGGCAAGACGGTTCGCTGGTCGTCGCTCGATGAGTATTTCAACATCTCACAGCGAAAGGGAATCTCCACGAATGTGGCTTCCTATGTGGGACTGGGCAACGTTTGGAAGTGTGTAATGGGCGAATCTTTCGATCGCCCCACCGACAAACAAATCGACGAAATGAAGTCGCTGGTCGACGAGGCGATGCGGGAGGGGGCGCTGGGGCTGTCCAGCCAAGTCATGATGCCGCCCGGCTCGCTGGCCAAGACCGACGACATCGTCGAACTTTGCAAAGTCGTCGCCCGTCATCACGGCATTTATTCAACGCATATCCGCAATGAAGGGACGGGCGTCTTCGAGTCCGTGAAGGAAGCGATCGAAATCGGCGAGCGGGCAGGTGTGCCGGTTGACGTCATCCACCTAAAAATCGCCGATCAAAAACTGTGGGGCAGAATGGATGAAGTGGTGGCCTTGATCGAGCAGGCTCGAACTCGCGGTGTGAATGTTCAAGCCAACGTCTACCCTTACACTCGGGGCAACAACAACTTGGTCAGCATCATTCCGCCTTGGGCCCATGAAGGAGGCAAGGCCAAGTTGATCGAACGATTAAAGGATCCCCAGCAACGCAAGAAGATCAAGAAAGATATCCTCGGCGACCTTCCCGGTTGGTACAACCATTTCACGGCCGTTGGTAATGACTGGAGCCGCATCTTGGTCAGTGGCGACGTGGGCTTCAAGGGACTGACCATGGATCGCGTGATGTCCTTGCGAACACAAGGTCGGACGTCCCCCGATTTGCTCGACGAGTTGTTTGACTTTTTGATCGAGGAGGGCGGTTCGATCAGCGCCGTGTATGCCCATCACACCGAGAAGGATATGAATCTGGCCATGCGCCAGCCGTGGTGCTCGATTGGCTCGGACGGTTCGGCTTATGCGGTCGAAGGACCGTTGCGGCGCGGCAACCCGCACCCGCGCAACTTCGGCACGTTCGGGCGCGTCCTCGGCCAGTACGTTCGAAGCAAGGGACTATTGCGATTGGAAGACGCAGTTCGCAAAATGACATCGCTGAATGCCGCCAAAGTTGGGATCACGGATCGTGGGTTGCTCAAGGCGGGATATTTCGCCGATGTCACGATCTTCGATCCGACTGCCGTCACCGACCGGGCGACGTACACCGATCCGTTTCAATACTGCGAAGGATTTCGTTTTGTTATCGTCAACGGGCAGACCGTGCTGGAGGGCGACAAGCATACAGGGGCAAAGCCGGGACGAGCGTTGCGGCGTCGGGAGCCAGAAACCCATGAATGAATGGATAACCGGGTTTGAAGCCTGCTGAAAAAGATTCGACGACAAAACCAGCAGGCCAAGCACCTCACACGCTGCTTCGCGCGCTCGGTCCCTACATGGCGATCGCGTTGGTCGTCGGAAATGTGATTGGAACGGGGATCTTCTACAAGCCCGGCAACATTGCATCCGATTGCGGCAACGTCTGGTTGATTATTGGTGTTTGGGTGATTGGCGGCTTGCTGTGCATTTTGGGCGCGCTCTGCTTTGCGGAACTTGCGACGATGCTGCCGGAAGCGGGCGGACCGTACGTCTATCTGCGCCGCGCTTATGGCAAACCAGTTGCCTTCCTTTTCGGTTGGACCGAACTACTGCTCGTTCGTCCGGCGTCGATTGGCGCGCTGTCGGTGGTATTCGTGGAGTCGTTTACTTCGGCGATCAACTGGAATCTTTCCGCGCTCAACCAGGCGTGGATTGCTTGTGCGCTGATCCTAGCCATGACTTGGGTCAACGTCATCGGCGTGGTTTGGGGGGGCCGAGTTCAGTTGACCACCACCATCATTAAGGCGGGGTTCTTGGCGCTGGTGGCCCTATCGCCTTTGCTCCTGGCCCCCTTCATTGGATGGTCGATCGATACGAAGAACTATTCGACCGCCGTTTCACCCAGCGAGTTTTCACTGGCCACTCAGTTGGGCGCCGTATTACTAGCGGTGATGTGGGCCTACGACGGCTGGCACGGGGTCACACCTTTGGCCGAGGAGATTCGCGAACCACAACGAAACATACCGCTGGCCTTGTTCGGCGGCATCGGAATCTTGATCCTGCTGTATGTGGCGGCCAACGTTGCCTACCACGGTGTGCTGTCGATCGGCGAAATGCGAGCGGCCGGAGATCATGCCGCCGAACACATGATGTTCAAGCTGGCCGGCAAGCCGGGACAAGTAGCGATCGCCATGGTGATTACATTTAGCGCATTCGGCGCGATCAATTCGAACTTGCTGCTCGCTCCGCGAGTGACGTTTGCGATGGGACGCGACGGCGTGTTCTTTCGGGCGCTGGGGCAAGTCCATGCCACGTATCGCACGCCGGTGATCTCGCTGCTAACCACGTCCCTGATGGCGATAGGGCTGGTTGCGGTCGTGGCAATCGGCAAAGCGGCCACGGCCGACCTCAGCGCCGCTGGTGTCTCTTGGAAGTTCGGGGGCACGGTCCTGAAGAGCCTGCAAAACGATTCGATCTTTGAACTACTTACCAACTTCGCCGTGTTCTCAGTGAGCGTTTTCTATATGTTGTCGGTGTTGGCGCAGATCGTATTACGAATTCGCGAACCCGACTTGGAACGGCCTTATAAAACGTGGGGCTATCCGTTCGTGCCAGCCGGCTTCCTGGTTGCTTACGCTTGGTTCTTGACTCAAGTCTATGTGGACAAACCGTTGGAAGCGAATACCGGAGTCGTGTTGATTCTGCTGGGAATCCCGGTTTATTTTGCCTATCGCCTGATGTCCGCGCGTCCATCCGAACTGAAATGATTGTGGTGCAGGCGTCCCGCCTGCCTCCGCGGCCGAGACGGCTGCACCACAACCAAGGACCCTCCCGCCATGACCATTCAACTTTGCCAACAACTGACTGCCGCCGATCAGCGCCTCGCGCAAGAGGCTACCGACGGATTCGTCCCCAACGACGTGTACGACATCCACGCGCATTTGTTTCACTCGCGACACTTCGCGAAAGACAAGCGGCCCGAGTTTCTCGCCGCGGACGCCGGCTACGGATTGAATGAGTATCGAACCGCGCTGGGCCGCTGGCTTCCGAATCGAAGTGTGGAAGGGCTGTTCTTTGGCTTTCCGTCGCCGGGGAACGATCGAGCGGGAGAAAACCAGTGGGTCGCATCGCAACTTGCCGACCATTCCGACCAACGGCTGAACCGCAAGCTGGCGCTGGTATCTCCCGCCGACGGCGAGGACGCGACGCGTCGGCTTGTGCAAGAGCATGGCTTCAACGGCCTCAAGCCGTATCGGCTCTATGCGCCCGTCGAAGACACCAGCCAGGCACGCATTGAAGAGTTCGCGCCGCGCTGGATGTGGCAGATCTGCCATGAGATTGACGGCGTGCTCATGCTGCACATCGTTCGCAGCCAAGGCATTGCCGATCCGGACAACCTGGCGACGATCGACCGTTTGTGCCGCGAATTTCCGCGTTGCCGATTGGTATTGGCTCACATCGCTCGTTCGTTCAACTATCGAAATGCTCGCCAAGCTCTAAAAATGATCGAGCCGCTCGACAACGTGGTCGTCGACACATCCGCCGTCACGGAAACGGAAGCCATGCGCGTGGCCTTGGATGTGCTGGGACCACGCCGCGTGCTGTTTGGATCGGACTACATGGTCAGCGAACTGCGCGGCAAGTGTTTTACGATGGGCGACGGATTCTCGTGGTTGTACTCCGACAACTTGCCGGCGACGGCCGTTACGTCATTCGAGAACTTTGCCTTGGTCGGCGTTGAATCGCTGCTGTGTCTGCGCGAGGCGTTCGAGATCGGTGGGTTTAATGCATCCGATGCGAAGGACGTTTTTCGCGACAATGCACTTCGCCTGCTCGCGCCGCACATGGATGAAGCAGACGTTCCCCGGGAGCCCAGCGGTCCGCAACTGTGGAGCCGGGCGAGCGAGAGCATTTCGTGCGGTACCGGCCTGCTCTCGAAAAGAGCGGAGAGTTTTGATCCGTTCAGTTGGCCGTCGTATTTCTCGCGTGCGTCGGGTTCGCATGTTTGGGATACTCAGGGTGGGCGGTTCCTCGATTTTACCGGCGGCGTGGGCGCGGTCCTATTGGGTTACAGCGACCCCGATGTGAATGCGGCCGTTCACCGTCGAGTGAGCCTGGGCAGCTACACGACTTTGGCTTCGCCGGATGAATTCGTGCTGGCCGAAAAACTGCTGAGCCTGCATCCGTGGGCCGCGAAAGTTCGATTTGCGCGCGGAGGCGGCGAAGCACTGAGCATCGCCGTCCGCATTGCCCGCGCCGCGACAGGCCGCAGCGGAATCGTGTTTTGTGGCTACCACGGTTGGACCGACTGGTATCTGTCGGCCAACCTAGGCGGCGATTCCCTGGACGGTCATTTGCTTCCCGGCCTCACGCCGCACGGCGTTCCGCGCGAACTGGTCGGCACGACGATCCCATTTCCATACAACGATTTGGACGGTTTTGAAAAAGCCTTTACCGCGACCAACGGCGTTCCGGCCGCCGTCATCATGGAGCCGATGCGCAGCGAGCAACCACGCGACGGCTTCCTGGACAAAATTGCCGAACGTTGCCGGGCGTCGGGCTCGGTGTTCATCATCGACGAAGTGACGGCCGGGTGGCGCTACGGCTTTCCCGGCGGCTGCGCGCGGCTGGGAATCGAACCCGACATGGCCGTCTACGCCAAAGCCATGTCGAACGGCGTTCCCTGCGCGGCGATCGTGGGGAATGAGGCCGTCATGACCGCGGCGGACGACAGTTTTATCTCTAGCAGCTATTGGACCGACGGCATCGGACCGGCAGCCGCGCTGGCCTGCATTGATAAGATGCAAACAAACGACACGCACGGCTATGTCTGGGAACTGGGCCACCGCCTGCGGAGCGGCCTGCGCGAGGTCGCCGCTCGACACGCGAATTTGGCCATCAAAATCGCCGGCCAGCCATCGGCCCCGTCGTTTGCCTTCGACCTGGGCGAAGAGAGCGCCGCTGCCAAGACCCTCTACATTCGCGGCATGCTGACGCGCGGCCTGCTCGCGTCCGGCCAGCACTATGTCATGGCCACCCACGACGAAACGCAAATCGATTCGCTGCTGGCGGCCTTGGACGAGACGCTGGACGATCTAGACTCGCTGCAAGACAGTGACGGGCTTCAGCAAGCGGTCGGCACTTCCAAAGCGAGCCAAGGATTCGGTCGTTTGGCCTGACGCTTCGCCCTGAAGAGGTGTTCCATCTTATGGTCGAACGAGCAGATTTGGAATGGTGGCCGCGCGAGCTGCACCTAAGAAGTCACTTTATCGACGCCGACTGGGCCTCGAATCCTCACTCCCGCCCAGAGTCGACCGCGAGAGAAATCTAAAAAGTAGATCGCGGATAGGGGTAGGGAAGTCCGGTTGAGCCGGACTCCCCTCCCTCCGAACCGTGCATGCGGTTCTCCCGCACACGGCTCTCCAGTTAGTGGTTGCCCGGTGATAGGGATTGAACGTAACGGGTGTGGGCGTTTCGCAG
>JAJDEH010000024.1 GCA_029259935.1 Planctomycetota bacterium | reverse complement strand
TGGCTGGCGGCGGGCGGGTTGAAGTTGTAAACGACTTGGGCTTGAGCGACATTAGCGGCGGCCAGCAGAGCGACGATGGCGAGGGTGTTGAAGAGCGTTTTCATGGCTGTTTCCTTCGATTTCCGATGAATGTGGGGGTATTCGTGTGTTGCTCGACCCTGCCAAGCAACCTGTTCAACAACCTCATTGCCATCCCCGACCCCAGCGGACAGAAACTGGGAAAAAAACTTTCCGGCGGACCGCGGGTGGATTCAGCGGGCTCACACCCGGTGCGGCGGAATCGAAACCAACACCACCCGCATGGAGAACAGCCACGGTCAAGAGGCCCGTGAAAGCTGTGATGCCGGCTGTTACAATGGGGCTCGTTCGTCCTCCTGCGACGTCAACTAAACATCTATATTTTGGCTGTAAGGAATTCTTGACCATGAAACGACTCTGTTTACAAATCGTCGGTTGTGGCCTGTTGATCGCTGCCGTGTTGAATGGTTCGGCCGTGGGCGAAGAGAAGGGATTTAAGACCATCTTCGACGGCAAGTCGCTGGAGAACTGGGATGGGAATCCCGATTTCTGGCGCGTGGAAGATGAGGCCATCACCGGACAAACGACGTCGGACAAGCCGACCAAGGGAAACACGTTCATTATCTGGCGCGGCGGCGAACTGGCGGACTTCGAGTTGAAGCTGCAATACCGCATCATCGGCGGCAACTCGGGAATTCAATATCGCAGCTTCGAGGTCAAGGATAACAAGTGGGTCGTCGGCGGATATCAAGCCGACTTCGAAGCCGGCAAGCGATTTTCCGGTATTCTGTACGGCGAGCGATTTCGCGGCATCCTCGCCAATCGCGGCCAAAAGACAGTGATCGGCGCGGACCACAAACCCAAGGTTGTCGGCTCGGTCGGCGATTCCGACGAGATTCAATCGCACATCAAGAACGAAGACTGGAATGACTACCATGTCACGGCCAAGGATTTTCATTTCGTCCACAAGATCAATGGCGTGGTGACCAGCGAATGCACCGACGAGGATACCGAGATGCGCCGCGACAAGGGCATCCTGGCCTTGCAACTGCACGCCGGCCCGCCGATGAAAGTTCAGTTTCGTAACATTCGATTGAAGACGGTCGAGTAGTGAACTCCCTGCCTGGAACAAGGCACTAGCAGCCTGTTGAAATACACGTAGGCCGGACCGAGGAGCAAAGCGACGACGTTCCGGCAACCACGTTCCGGCAACCACGATTTGAGGGAAAACTGGGAACTGCCGGAGCAGCGCTTCGCTTGATTCGGCCTGCACTTGGTTTGTTCTCCCCCTTGCCAAGGGGGAGCTAGAGGGGGTCGCTCAAATCGCCAGGCTGCTGATGATGCACTCCTATACCGAAGGCCCCACAGACGACCGGACCGAACCTCTACCGGCAAGGCTGCGGAAACAGTTGAGCCGCTCGCGGCACTGGTGTTTGATTTTGGCGTCCCTTTTCGGAGTGATATTCGTTGCCAACGCGGCGATAGCTGTTGTTCCCCTGCTGCTGCGTGGTGGCCGCCCGCTTCCGATGGAGGTTGTTGGAATCTCGGGTGGCGCGGCAATCCTGGCGATCGTGCTCGGTCTTCCGGCATTGCCGCTATTCTTTTATTCACGCCGTATCAAAAGAACCATTGACGACGGCGATCTTCTCGGCCTGATCCAAGCGAATTCCGTCGTACGCTGGCTTTGGATGTGCTTTTTTCTCATTCTCGTCTTGATGATCTTGGCAGAGGCTGGATTGGTGGTGATGATCGCCTTGGAGGTCCTCTAATCTAAAACCAATGGAGCAAGAAGTTGAGGAATGAAACACCGGAGAATCCGTACTCATCTCCAGAAGCTGTCGACGAGCCGCGCGGCCATGTCGGCGAGCCGGCGGAGCAGGTGCATGTCGCGATCGCCTACGCATTTCACTTGTTGCGTCCCTGGACTTTGGCTTGTGCGATTTGCTGTGCCGTGGCAACCTTCATCTTGGGGGTCATCGTAATCTTCATGATTGCCTTGCAAAGCCCGGATAGCATTGTCTCCGGCTTTGTCTTTGGCGTGATCGCTTTTGTCTTGGCGATTGCGGGCATGTTGCTCCTGCGGATTTCGCGCAGCATGAAATACTATGTGAGCCAGCCCTCCGAGATGCAGCTAGAATTTACGTTAAGACAGCAAAACTCCTTTTGGATGTATTGTGGACTCACGATGGGAGTCGTGACTGCCCTTTACGCTTTTGCAGCGCTTATTACTTTGCTGGACGTGTTGCGATTCACTATCTAGTTTGAGGTGCCTAAGAGAACTCGCCCGCGGCATCGAATTCTCCTGGAGGTAAACATCTCGTGGCGCGACTGCAACGATGGGCCATCTTGGCAATCCTGTTGAAGATTCACTTGACCAACGATGTCGTGGTCGGATACATGTGGGCTTTCGGGCTGAACGACAATTGGAACTTCGTGATTTTCGCCCTGGCGGGCATTTGCGCGGGCCAATTCAATCTGGTGGCCATCTGGTCGGCGTTGGCGGAGGGGCGGCTAATCTTGCGGTTGCCGTGGTCGTTGCTGTTGGCAACCTTGATCTGGTACGCCCTGGTTATTGGAAATCGAATTGCCAGCCTTCCGACTCGAAGAGCGATGAGTTTTGGTGAGGCCGTTA
Organism: Planctomycetota bacterium; assembly: GCA_029259935.1. The sequence continues at coordinate 2,514 of JAJDEH010000024.1, read as the reverse complement.
CGTTGGGAGTCGTCTTGCTGGCAGGACTCGTGGTGGTCCAATTGCCACTGTGGTTCGCGGGAAAGGGATTTGGTTGGCGGCTGACCTCGCCATCCGTGCCAGGAGATTCGGCCGAGCAACAGCAACAGTTCAACATCGGGCACCTGTTGTTGGGGACCGGTCTGATCGCCGTAACCTTGGCATTGGGCCGATTCGTGCTACCGGTCGGCGGCTACGGTGGATTCACACTGCACCATGAATTGCCAACGATGCTCATGGTGATCGGGATCGTCAATCTGGCCGTCACGCTGCCATGTATTTGGGGCGCGTTCGCCGATTACCGGATCGTCCTGGTCGGACTTTTTGCTTGGCCGGTCTACTGCCTGGCGGTGACGGGAGTCGAATTCGCCGCGCTGGTAGCGATGCTCGGATCGCCCGGCGGCGAGGATCACCTTGTCCTCCTGATGTTTGGAATCTTCAATCTGACGCAGTGCCTGAGCGTGTTTGGCACGTTGCTGCTGCTGCGGGCGGTTGGCTTCCGATTTGTTCGCCGGGGCCGGCAGCATGCCATTGGGAAATGCGATCCCGCCACGGAATCAGCGACGACTCCCAAAATTCCGTAGCGTCTTCGCGTGAGATGCGCAATCCTGGTGGCTCGCTTCGCTCGACCCCAGCCACCCCGAGTTTTGCGACAAGGCACTAGTGCTTTGTCACAGCTTAATGTTAGGGTGCCTCGGGCATCTTGCCCGTGCTCCTAGCGTCCACTGGCGAGACGCCAGTGGCACCCCTGGTGAACTCAACTAACCCTAATTCTTAGCTGTGACAAAGCACTAGTTCGAAACGTTTGGATTGACGTCGTTAATCGTTTGCGAGTAGGACTCGAACAGGCCCGATACGGCGAATGCGGCGTAGGCTCCGAGGGCCAGCAGCACAACGACGATAATTAAGACGCCAAGCGTTCCCATGCCGAACGAGTTGAACACACTGAGCGATCCTTGCGCTCCCTCGGTGACTCGCGTCAATCGCTCTTTCGCGGATTCAAAAATGGGTTTCATGGGACCACCTCTTGAAGGAGGTAATGGTTGAATGCGGGAAGGAAGTGGAAGTCCACTGGGTGGCGATCAGCGTGCATTCTATCCCATCGCCCAGAATCACGCTGCCTCGATTCCCCGACATTCGGATCAGCCGTTGGGCGTTACCCACGGTTTTTCAGAACCGGATGCTAACGCATTCCGGCTAATGGGACACTAATTGCTCGAACGATCCCTAGTCGATCGAATCGTCGGGTTCACCGACTTTGCGTAGGTATTCCGCTAAACGAATTTGGATATCGAGCAGGTTCTGCCACTGCGCCGCCTCGAGCTGCACCGATTTGGCTTTGCGATCGGTTTCGACGGTGGCTAGCAGATGGCGAATGCGAATGTGTAGATACTCGAGAAGCTCGGCCAATTGAGCCGCCTGTCCCGGGGTTAGCCGCTCCGGCAAGTCGGGGGGGTCGAGCATGTGCAAGGTGGCTTGAAAACCGGATTCGTCATTCCAGTTCAAGCCGAAGTCGAAGGGAGCGGCCCGATCGGATTTCGAGCCGCCGTTGTCCCCGTTGTCGCCATTGCTGTCGGGCTCTTCGCCCCGCAGCCGGGCCAGGCGCTTGGCGATTTCATCCCGCGAACCGTACAGCAGCACGCTGCGCCCCACCGTGATCATGTCGCCGAACCTAAGGATGCGAAGCTGGATGTCTTCGCCGTTGACCTTGGTTCCGTTGGTGCTTTCCAGATCGGTGAGCACCAGTTTGTCGTTATCTTCTTGAATCTTGACGTGGTAGCGGCTGACGCGTTCGTCATTCAACTGAATCGTATTGCCCTCTTCGCGCCCGATGGTGATGGGTGCGGACACTTCTTCATAGACACGACCGCGGTCGGCACCATCTAATACGCGCAGAGTGATTCCCGCCATTAGCGTTAACCAGTCAAAAAGTCGATGTCTGGGTTGAAGTTAGAGTGCCTGATCCAATCTGCGCTTATAGCATCCTGAACAAACACCGGTCAAGTCTTCCGCTGGAATTATGCACATTATGACGTGTTCGACGAGTTGAACAATGTCGAGAAAAACCTTATTCTGCACACCTTGAAGCGCCCGTGGCGCAATTGGATAGCGCATCGGTCTTCGGAACCGAGGGTTATAGGTTCGAATCCTATCGGGCGTGCTGCCGCATCTTGTGCTAAACCCTGGATTTGAACAGGGTTTAGACGTTTCTTGCTCAATCCGGGTCCATCTAGGACCATCTGGCGCTGTGGGCAACACGCCAGCCGTCGGGTAGCAATATCTAATACCATTCCGGCGACCATAAAAAAGAAAGCTCATCGCGACGGTTGGTAGAGAGCCGGCATCCGAGCCGATTCTCAACCTTCCGCCGCGACAAGCCATCCAACGTGACTGAATATCGAGGTCTCTCTAGCACCAAATTCGGCGCCACAGGCTACGCAGGCGATCAATGATGAAGTTGTTGCCGGCACCGCCGTCGATGGTGTCGTTGCCGGG
>JAJDEH010000230.1 GCA_029259935.1 Planctomycetota bacterium | reverse complement strand
TGAAGGCGGTTGAAAAAGTGCATCCCATCCACCAAGCTCAATTGCTCAGCTACATGAAACTGCTGGATATTCCTCTGGGACTCATCATCAATTTCCATGCTCTGAAATTGACCGAGGGCGTCTCAAGACTCATTCTGCCTGACGCCAACCAAGAATAAGTCCACTGAGGAGCCAGAGAAAACAGAGATTTCTTCCCTCTGCTGACTCCGTTGACTCCTGTTCATCATGGGCCAAACGATCCGTATTATTGGGTCGCATTTGCTGAAGTTAATTCCCGCCCGGTCCTTGCCAAATTCGCCAGAGACCACCCGAGTGGCTCCACCCGACGCTGGAGGGCATAATGAGCGTCGTTTTTCACGAAGCCTGTTGGGAGATACGATGCTTACGGGATTTGTTGGCGATGAAAATTATGTAGCCATCGCGGGAGTCGACGTCGAGGCGGAGAGTGGCGGTGAGCTCGTGGCGGTCACCCGCTCGACCGCGACGGGCGCGATGCACCTCGATGTCGCCCCTGGCGTGGTTCAGCTCGCGCTCTCGAAACCGGGATTCACGGGCAAGCGGACCACGGTCACGGTAAGCGAAAACAAACCCTTCCAAGTGCGGCTACTGTCGGATCGCATGTACGGCTTCATGTGGCCAAACTGGGTGCGAGCGGGTGAGACGTCAGAATACTGCGTTCATAGCACTCGGCAATTTCGCCTGGAACTTTGGCGATATGGGTGGGAGAAAGAATTCATCCGCAGCTTCGGCTGGTGCGACGAGCACGGCCCGCAAGCAATGGCCCAAATCCTGCCGGACACGGACTTCACTCAGACGGGAGTGAATTGGAATCGCACCGGCTATACGCTGCGATATCAAAAACACGCCATTACGGCTCCCGATCGCGGCGGGCTTTATTTTCTGCACGCCAAGACAATGGACGGAGACTTTTGTGCTTGGCCCTGGATTGTCTCCCCGCGGCAGCCACGAGCGAAGATGGCGGTACTCGCTTCCACGATCACCTGGAACGCCTACAACAATTTTGGCGGCCGGAGCAACTACTTTAGCCAAGACGGCTTGCCGGCACGTCCAATCTTGAATGCGCGGCAAGAGTTGACTCGCTATACCCAGCCCGACACGTGGCCGTTCGAGGATAGCGGAGCGCCGTTGTCATTCCAGCGGCCCAGTCCAGCCAGCTTTGTGCCCGAAAAAGATGAGATTACCGACCCCATCCCTGGACGCACGCAATCTTGTTTCGCACCCGGCGAATGGCGACTGCTCGGCTGGCTAGACCGCGAGGGGTTCGCCTACGATTTGTACTCAGAAACCGAGTTGCACTTCGATCGCCTGCCGCTCGACGAGTACGACGTACTGGTCCTCAACACGCATCCCGAGTACTGGTCGAAGGAGATGTACTTTCGCGTGAAGCAGTGGGTATTCGAACGTGGCGGCAAGTTGGTTTATCTTGGCGGCTGCGGACTCTATGCCGAAGTCGAATTTGACGACGAATTCACGATTCGTTGCCGCCGCGAGGGCGAACCGGATCTGCGTGGCGAGTCGGAGGCGCGTTTGCTAGGCGTCGCGTACACGCACAGCGGTTTTCAAACCGGCGCGCCCTATGAAGTGCTGGACGATTCCCACTGGGCTTTCGCCGGGACCGGACTGAAGAACGGAGACCGCTTCGGCTTCGAGAGCCTTCACGAGCGCTGTCCGGGAGGCGCATCCGCTCACGAGTTGGATAAGATCGGCCCCGACTCGCCCGAAGGGATCTTGCACCTCGCCAAAGGAACCAATTCCGGCGGCCAAGGAGCTGATATGACTTTGTTTGAGACGCCCACCGGAGGCGCGGTGTTTGCCGCCGGTTCGCTGTGTTGGACATTATCGCTGCCCATTGATAATGGCGTCTCGGGCGTGACGCGGAATGTGCTAAAGGCGTTTCTCGAGTAACGTGCCAGATCCGAGGTGACGTGACGCATCAAAATCGAATCCGCGTTCCCTCTTCCTTGCCCAACGCGCATATTCACCGTAGCCTAGGACAACGCCCTAGGAGCTGATCAGAGGACGATCGTGACCGCCAAAGCAGAAGAGACTCACCACGTTCCCGTAACACTCCGCTGCCTTGTCTTGCTGTTACTCGGATTGGCGGCCGGCAGCGCCTATCTCACTCGGCACTGCATCGCCGTTGCCAACACACAGATCCAGGGCGAGCTAAACATTAGCGACGAACAGATGGGCTGGGTATTCGCCGCGTTCTCGGCGGGATATTTCTTCTTTCAAATTCCGGGCGGCTGGCTGGGGAATCGAATCGGCACGCGGGCGGCCTTTCCGCTGATCAGTATCGCCTGGTCGCTGCTGACCATGTGGAGTTCGTTGGTTGGATCTTGGATCATGCTGGCCGGGTCGCGAGTCGCCTTCGGAGCGGCCCAGGCGGGGCTGGTTCCGCTGTCGGCGAAAGTCATCAACGATTGGTTTCACGAGTCACTGCGCGGATTGTGCAGCGCGGTGGTCGGCGCGTCGATGTCGGTGGGCGGAGTGATCGCCATGGGGCTGACCGCGAATCTGATCGAGGACTACCACTGGCGAGACATTTTTCGTGTCTACTCGCTGGTCGGAATCGTGTGGGCCGTCGCTTTCTATTTTCTGTTTCGCACGTATCCAGCCAACCATCCTTGGGTCTCGGCCAGTCAGCCTGAAAAGAAACCGAAACCAGCCACCAAAGCCGCTCCGGCCAAGGACGTGGCGACAACCAGTTCCGCAATTCACCTGAACACTCCCGAACTGATTCTACGGCTGGCCACCAACCGCACCATTCTCGGCATTAACGTGCAGTCATTCTTTCGCGCCGCCGGTTACGGGCTGCTGGTGACGTGGTTTCCCGCTTTTCTTGAATATCGGTTCGGCGTGACCGCGAAGCAGGCCGGCACGTTGGCGATGTATCCGCTGGCCGGAGTGATCGTCGGGTCGCTGCTCGGCGGAGCCCTCGTTGATGGAACATTCAAATTGACCGGCAGCAAGTGGATCAGTCGAGTCGGCTGTGCCGTCTTGGCGATGCTGGGAGCCGCCGCGCTGACCTTCGCGTCTTCGTCCAGTGCCACGGTCAACGGATTCGTCATCCTCATGACGCTGGCCAGTGTGTGTGCCGGTTTCGGCAATCCGCCCGCTTGGGCCGCGACGATGGACGTTTCGGGACGGTACACCGCGGTTATCATGGGGACCATGAACATGTCGGGAACGATCGGCGGTTTCACAATGCCGGTCGTGTTGGGATACTTGATCGGCGATATTCGAGCGACCGGCGGAGAATGGAACCTGGTCATTTACTTCGTCGCCGCGATTTACTTGGCCGGGGCGGTGAGCTGGGTGCTTATCAACCCGAATGACTCGCCGGAAGGCCGGCGATGATCGATTCACCACGGACTGACAATTAAGAATTAAGTAGAAAAATGCTGTTCGACACCCATACGAATCTGATGTGGTATCCGGATCATCTTTCCGACGAATTCGTGCAGTTCGCCTGGGAAGCCAAACGGGCCAAGATGAAGCTATCCGACGATGTCTATTTCGCGGGAAACGATGTCCAAGAGGCCAACGCCTTCGATTCCAAGCCGGAGCAACTTCTCGAAGCGACCAAGGACGCCGACAAGGTCATCGTGTTCGGCATCAAGGCTCCGTTTACCGGCATCAACGCCGATCAGGAACGGATCGCGAACTTTGTAAAAGAGCATTCGGACCGCTTTATTGGCTGGTGCTCGGTCGATCCCAATGACGAAGACTGTGTGCAACAGCTTGAATACTATGTCAACGATCTAGGCTTGCGGGGACTGAAGTGCTCGCCGATTTATCAGAATTGGAATCCTCAAGATCCCAAGCATCTGCCGCTTTTCAAAAAGGCCGAGTCGTTGGGCATTCCGGTCAACATTCATCAAGGCACGTCGTTTGTCCGTCCCGGTCCACTGAAGTACGCCAATCCGATTCAGCTCGAAGACATCGCGATCGCCTGCCCCGATTTGCGGATTGTCATCGCCCACATGGGCCATCCATGGGAAGACGAGTGCGTGGTGTTGATTCGCAAGCATCCGAACTTGTACACGAACATCTCGGCCCTGCATTATCGGCCGCTACGCCACTACCAGGCATTCATGAGCGCCATCGAATACGGTGTCGAGCACAAGTTGATTTTCGGTTCGGACTTCCCCTCGGCAACAGCCGCGCAGGTCATCGCCGGCCAGCAAAAGGTCAATAGTGTCGTCGAGGGCACGAACTTCCCGCGCGTTCCGGAAGAAATGATTCACGACATCATTTACGAAAATTGGAAGCGATTCTTGCCGGAATACGTTTGATCGCGCACCGAGCCGCCGCGGCACAACCAGTTCGGAGAAATAGCAACTGCATGAGTATTTACGAAACTTTACAAGTCAGGCCGGCGATCAACGCGATCGGTACCTACACGCGGCTAGGCGGCACGCTCATGCCGGCCGAAGTCGTGCAGGCCATGCAAGACGCGTCCCATGACTTTGTCTGCATGGAGGAGCTGCAGTTCGCCGCCGGTGGGGCCATTGCCGAATTGACCGGCGCGGAAGCGGCCTATGTCACGTCGGGTGCTCAGGCCGCGGTCGTCCTTTCGATCGCCGCCTGCATGACCGGCTTGGACGCGGCAAAGATGGATCAGCTTCCCGATGCGACCGGAATGAAAGACGGCGTACTAATGGCCCGCTTTCATCGCAATCACTACGATCACGCGGTCGAAGTGGCCGGCGCGCGAATTGTCGAAGTCGGCACCGATAATGCTTGCAGCACTGCCGATCTTGAAGCGGCCATCGACGATCAAGCCGTGGCGGTGCTCCATCTGCCGTGGCATGAAGACAGACTGTCACTAACCGACGTGGTCGAAATGGCCCGCCGCTGCGGCTTGTTCGTCGTGGTGGATGCCGCCGGTTGCTGCGACGAGCCCGACAATGTCAAACAATTTGTCGCCGCCGGAGCGGATTTAGTCTGCTTCAGCGGCGGCAAGTATATCCGTGGGCCGCAAGCTTCCGGATTCGTGTGCGGGCGGCCCGAGTTGATTTCGGCCATTGCCTGGCAACACCTGGACATGGACATCACACCCCAAGTGTGGACGGCCCCTCGCGAACTGCTGCGAGCGGACGATCTCGCCTTCATACCAAAACAGGGCATCGGCCGTGGATACAAGGCGGGAAAAGAAGAAATCATGGGTCTGGTAACCGCACTGCGGCTCTACTTCGAGCGCGACCACACCGCTGAAAAGGAAGCCTGCCGCGCGAAGCTAGAAACGATTTGCAGCGAATTACAAGAAACGCCACACGTCACGCCCGAACTGATCGCCCCCGACCCCGCTCGCGGCGGCTTCCACCTGGCTAGGATGAAAATCGACGAGCGGGCACTGGGGCCGACGGCGTACGACGTCATCTTAGCGCTCAAGACCGGAGATCCATCAATCCATCCCGACGAACGAGAACTCGCCTCGGGAGCCATCATCATTCATCCGTTTAGTTTGCAAGATGGCGACGACTTGAAAATCGCAAATCGAGTCAAGGAAATCGTACAAGCCACGACGAACAAACAGTCTTCCTGATTATTGCGCACCACTTCGAGAAATTGCCAGCAGCAGCCGGCGGTTCAGGCGGACGACGGGCTCACTTTGATGGACATCGGCATGAGTCCACGTCGCGTTTGATCGAAAGCGAGGTCACGACATTATCGGTCGGTCGCGCGCGACGCTGTTGTTATCCCGCGTCTCAGTCGCTGCCTCAACCAACACGACGAGTGATCCAAAACAGATTGTGGTCGTTTGGACAAGCGAAATACCTGCCGCCTCCTCCGCCTCGCGAATGCCCCTTTGGTTTTGGTGCATTCCATGAAACGAGGGCAATGTCTTCCGATGAAAATGACCGCTGGCACGATGGGCAATAAATCGAAACGAAATGTCGCCTATTCGCAAACAGTTGATTCCGGTGGAACCACGGCAAGAATTCAACTGGAACCAATTCGTCGTCCGCACCACTAGTCGAAGCTGCGATCCGCTCCCTTAGCGCCCGCAACTTGCGGACGCCGATCTCCAAGTCAACCGCCGTTCTGTCCCGTTCATATTCATGGATTTGATTAGAGATTTTGCGGAGCAGCGTGCGTTGCGAGAACTCGAAGACTACGTCAACAGTCGAATTGGGCGATACACGAATCAGCATACAGCACGTCGAAAGGGTTAAAAAGAGGACCTTCTAGTTATTGGCGGAGCGAGGTTGGTTTGCCAGCTTGCCGACCTAGAATCCACCCCACAGTCGCCCTTCGTTTGTCCCGTTTATTCGTTCCGCAGGGCCAAGTGCGAGACTTGCCAATGGGCCGCCAATCGGCGACAACTCTTGTGCCGGATGGCGTAGGCAACTCGATACATTGGGTCCATCACGGTTTATTGTGGGGCGATGTGCAAATGCCGAGTTTCGCGGCCCTCGGCGGTGGGTAGGGTTAGAAAGAGGGTTAAGAAAGGGACGTTCTAGTGATTGGCAGAGCGAGGTTGGTTTGCCAGCTTACCGACCTAGAATCCACCCCGCAGTCGCCCTCGAAAGAAATAACAAAGTACATTCGTTCCCTTGCGGCAATTGCAATCGTCTAATCACGAATCGACAGGGCTCCCTCTTGCCCTATCAAGGATGACAGCGAGTCCAACAACGGGACACAAAATCATCCACACGACCGATAGTATACCGATCACCCAAATTGCAATCATTGATTCCAAAAAGTAGGCCCCAAGTTTCCATGTGAGCCATGTGATGAGAACAGATGTAATTCCGGATAGACTGCCCACGGTAACGACAAATTGATTCGTTAGTTTTCTGGTTGCAAAGCCATCTGATAAGGTCCGTTTGTCATCGTCGGTAACATGAATCAGCAATTCGGCGCTACAGCAAACCGCCAAGATCGGAAAGAACAACAAAAGGGCAGTTGCCTCGCCCGCAACGTTTGTCTGGCCCGGCAATCGGCACAGGAAGATCACGAACAGAGAATACCAGATGGAAACGGCATGAGTAGCATACATGAGATACATGTGGTACGCCCGTTACGTCCTCTGTAGTTCACCGACCTTCGTGCCGAACGAATTGCGATCTATTCGGCTGCTTTGAGACGGTAAGATCGTGCGTTGAACTTTGCCGCTTCGCGAGGGAGGGTTCGATGCGGATGCCGAGTCACTGCGAAGTGGATGACCTTAGTGTACGGTTGTCAGTCGTAGAGAAGCAAGCGAGTTGTGGAGGAGCGTGTGGCCAGAATTCATGGCGAGCTTAACAATAGCCACGATGAAGACTTATGCCGCGACCTAACCGCAACCATCGGTCCGCCGTTCTGAAAGCCGTGAAACGGCGACAGCATATAGCCATGGGCGTCAGCCCATGGATCAAGGAAAACCCTACGCCTAGCCGCGAAAGCGGTGACAGCAGTTCAGGACTTGTTGCTCAATTCCTTGTGCTGTCGCCGCTGTCCCGGCTCGGTTCTTCACAACGGGCTATCCGCCGGCTCACGCCGGCGGCTAAATGCTTTCACCGTTTCACGGCTGCTTCCCCGTTGCGGATTTTCACCGCCATCCCGCCAGAAAAAATTGCCGCACACGTGGAGGTGCGGCAGACGCACGAAATGACGCGGGCGGTTGGGGCACACCGCCGGCGGCCGGTCGAGCAGCTTTTGGCAGCCAAGCCGATGGACAGCCACGAAAAGCACAAAGAACACGAGAAAAACTACTCGCTCTGTCTTTGTGGATTTTTGTGTCTCTTGTGGCCAAGAACTCCTGACGCATTCCAACTCGGGCAATTCTCCCTTCCAGCCTGCCAGGAAGCGAGCGGGTTTTTGCCAGCTTACCGACCTAGAATCCACCCCACGGTCGCTCTCGAAAGAAATAACAAAGTACAATGTCCCCCTTATTCGTCTGTTGAGATAATGCGGTAGCGTGCAGTCCGATCCTCGTCCCAATTCCGATCGCACCTCTGGTACCGCAGCCAAGAGCATTCGTACCTCAGTCTCGAACGCATCCAAATCCGTCGGTTCGATCCAAAGATCGGACTCGGCAAGCCGTGGCAGGTATTTGGCACCACGTTTTTTCACCGCATCCGATCCCCAAAGATCCCATCGCGCGCGTTCGACTCCAGCCATGTGATGTCCATCGCTCCAATCCGTGAACTCCTGCGACGCGCCAGTGGTTGGATCGCGCCAGTAGGAGGAAACGATCAGTGTCATTGGCTTTCCAGGTTCGCGAAGGAGCTTAGTTCAACCTTCGACTGACACAGACGAAACTCGTCCGTCTGAATCTGTGTAGACGAGTAGATCATGATCGCAAAACATTTCTGTCTCTGTCGAATACCAAAATCCGACGCAGCCGTTTGAGTGAACATCAATGCGACTGAGTCCAAGTTGGGATTCAAACTCAGCGGCGTCAATCTTCTCGTTTTCATTCCACGAGTTGTTATAAGTATCCAACATGTCATCTGCGGCTGCTGTTCGATAACGCTCGTCAAGCGTCTTGATATTCCTCAATACTTCAACGCCTCGGTCTGTATGTACGGGGTCCTTACGACCTCCACTGCAAAGGAAGCACATGTCGAATTCGTACTCTTCGTCAAGTTCAATTTCACATTCCCATACGTGTTGCTGCTCATTCCAATCGAAAGTAAAGACCTCAGTTTCGGATAGCTGCACACGTGGCGATCCGGGATGCAGAGCTTCCCCCACCCGGCTAGTGATGAGATGTACCACCTTGTTGTGGTCTATATCGTCATCGCTAACAAAAGAAACCTTCACATGCAGTCTCTCCGAGTCATTGTTCCATCGAATCGCTGGGTCGAACAAAGGCGGTTTTGACAGTTCTGAAATCAGCTGTGGTTCCCCCTCACGAGCTTCTTTTTCGCTAACGTGAGCAAATGCCATCTCGATTTCATACTCGTCTGCAGTACTTTCCATGATGAGTTGACCGATTCATCTAGAGGTTCGTTGCGTCTGCCACTTCGTTCCGTTGCGGGACACCCTCGGTGAAGAAAGGAGGGAAAGGTGCGTTCAAATCAATGCGGTGGACGACGTTGATTTCAGAACCGACTTTTGGCGGGTCCGACTTCATTGGTTCGTTAATCGGCGGTAATGAACTCGAATTTATGCGCCTCAATATACCTCCTAACGTAGCCATCAACCGAGTCGCTGTCCTCGATCTCTTGGAATCGGCCCGTGACCTCCGCTAATTCGGCGCGAAATGGACTTGCGTAAAGGGCCTGGATTCGTTTCTCGCGCACAAGAGGAACTTGCGCCCCGTCGAAAGCTGCCGTCGCTTCACGGAAGACCTTGTAATGAGCTTCGGCTTCAAACAATTGGAACCCGTTGAGCGCCTCGTGAGCCAGAATTCCCGTGCTATTGAAAAACAACTGGTCAAATCCGCCGTTGAAGATCTCCTCGGTGCACCAGCGAATGGCGTACATGGCACGTTGTCCAGGGCTCAGGAGATCGAGCCCAGCAAACAGAATGTCGGGACCCGAGTAGATGTCCACAACGTCTTCGATCTTCGAGAAGATCGCCGAATTCACCTGATCATCGGGAGTGGTCGAAGGAATCAGGAACGCCCAACGTGCCATGTTGCCTCGCACAAACGAATTGCGATCCATCCGGCTGCTTTGAGACGGCTAGATCGTGCGTTGATCTTTGCCGCTTCGTGAGAGCAGCGTTCTGTGCGGATGCAATCTCACTGCGAAGCGGACGACGATCAGTGTACGGTTTCCGGCAGCGGCGAAGCAAGGCGAGTCGGCGCGAGAATCAGCAGCGGAAGATGGCCGTGGCAGGGTGGCGACTGAACTGCCCAGCGGCATTCGATAGCCACGCGGACGGACAGCCACGAAAAGCACGAAAAACACGAGAAAAACTACTCGCTCTATCTTTGTGGATTTTTGTGTTTCTTGTGGCCAAGAACTCCTGACGCATTCCAACTCGGGCAATTCTCCCTTCCGGCCTGCCAGGAAGCGAGCGGGTTTTGCCAGCTTACCGACCTAGAATCCACCCCACGGTCGCCCTCGAAAGAAATAGTAAAGTACAATGTCCCCTTTATTCGTTCTCCGGCAGAGATTTCGTAAAGCGATGAACTTAAGAGCGAAACCTGCACAGGATTTGAGATCGGCAGAGCGACTCGCGCACCAGAGAGTTGTGCCACAACGGCTTGTCTTGTGCGAGTGCTGTCGGTATTCGGTGTGAATAGATACCCCAGATAGCAATCGGACCAAACGTTACGCGCGGCCTGGTAGCGAGTTTCGAAAACGTTCATGGTGCGGCAACCGCAGGCAGGATAACGCCCCCGTTCTCCGGGCCGCGGCGAACGACAATGATTTCAGAACTCGCGCGGCCCGCAGCTCCGGTGCGACGGATAGTTTTGCAGCTATTTCTAGGTGCCTGTAATTCCAAATAGGTCAAGAACTTCGTCGGAATACAGCTGCCGATTGATTTCGACCAGTTCACGTATTGTGCTACCAGTATCGCCAAGTTTTTGCCCGGAATCAGCCCCGCGTTCGAGCATAAGACGAATTAGATCAGCACGATTGACGCTACCACCGAATCCATGAAGTGCTGGCCAGAGACCGGATGTAGGATCTGCGCCTTGGTCAAGTAATCGTTTTGCAAGCGTTATCCAATCGTCGTGGTTTTCGGCATCGCAATAACCGAACTTCGCACACAGAGCCAACGCGGAAAGGCGAGGACCGTCTGCCATTTCCGCAGCTGCGTTTGCCCCGCGGTCGAGGAGAGAATGTGCAAGATCAAAGTCGGAACACTGCATCGCGAACATTAGCGGAGTCTTGTCACGAACGTTGCGATTGTGCTCGCCGAACCTCTCGATCGCGTCGGAATGTTCATCGAGTATCGCACTCAGAATCGCAGCATCGTGATCTTCTATCGCTTTGAACATCCGCTTTGTCGTCGTCTTGTTCATCGCTTGCTGCATGACGTTTAGTGTTTTATCGTCTCGTGGCGCAGCCATCAGCGATGAAACATGTTGAACTGAGCCGCGTAGCTGTTGGCGGCTGGCTATTTGAAAATTGTAACGATCGGCTGGGACCGGCGAAAGTTTGCCGGCCGCGAGAGGGGGCTTCGATGCCGTCAACTGGTGACAGAAACTGGATGTAGGCGCTCTCGACTCTGATCGGCTGACGTTTTCCATGCTTGGCGACCGACAAGGATGTCCGTGCTACAGCATTCAACTCCGGCCACTCCGACGCGGATGGACAGCCACGAAAAGCACAAAAAAACACGAGAAAAAAACAGCTCGCTCCATCTTTGTGAATTTTTGCGTTTCTTGTGGCCAAGTAGACCGAGACTCTTGGCGGATCTCGCCAACGTATTCGACGGGCCGACTACTGTTGGGCGCGGGCGTGGACTTCGCCGTGGCGAATTCCGGACGCCGTGAGGGCCGCTGAATAAAAACTATTCAGTTCGCCGGATTGTTGTAAAATGAAAAGGTAGTCGGATGGGGCAAGGATCGCGCGCACCAAGGGGACGGTGATCGGATGCGCCTCGCTGACGCTTCGGATTGTGAATCGGCGTGGATCGCGCGCGGACCGTAGGTGCGCGCTTTCCATGCTGAGATCATTACAATTTTGCAACTATTATGGTGACGAGCTTGCCACGTCGCGCCGGTTACCGGGTTGCGGTTAAGTTGTTGCGGAAACATCTGTTAGGGCAGTACGTGATGAGTGAATCGAAGGGGTTTTGCTGATGAGATGTATGTTACAAACTGATGCGTGCGCCGCTTTCAGCTTGCGGACGGACCGGACGATAAAAGCTAACCGCCAATCGCTAACGGCTAACCGCAGATGTTTTCGCGGCCGACCCCCTCTAACTCCCCCTTGGCAAGGGGGAGAACAGACGGTTCTTCTCCACACCGTGAAAAATTCCACACCGTGAAAAATTTTCCAACCTCGCACTTTGGAGCTAAATCGTGATTGTTGACGTTCACAGCCACGCCTGGGAATACCCGCTTCACTTTGATGATGACTTTCGACAACAGGCAAGTCGAGCGAAAGCGGGCGTCGAGGTTGATCTTACCGTTCGTTATTCCGAATACGAAGCGTCAGCAAAGTATGCCGACAAGACGATTGTTTTTGGCGGCAAGGCGCGACTGAGCGGGCTGTGGGTCGACGATCGTTACGTCGCCGATTATGTCGCGACACACGCCGACCGCTTGATCGGATTCTTGTCACTCGACCCGACCCAGGACGGCTGGCAGGACGAAATGAAGGAAGGGCACGAGCAACTTGGACTGCGCGGCATCAAGCTAATGCCGATGTACGCCGGGTTTCAACCTGATGACGAACGACTCGATCCGCTCTGGAACTACGCGACGGATAACGGTCTACCGGTGCTGCTCCATACCGGAACGACGTTCATTTCTCAGGCTCCGCTCGACTGCACCTTGCCCCGGCACTTGGACCGCGTCGCCATTCGTTTTCCGAATGTGAGGATCATCGCTGCTCATCTGGGCCATCCGTACGAACCTGAATGCATTGCCGTGATTCGCAAGCATCCGAATGTTTATGCGGACGTCAGTGCGCTACATTATCGGCCGTTTCAACTCTACAACAGCCTGATCTTGGTGCAGGAATACGGCGTGTGGGACAAGCTGCTATTTGGTAGCGATTACCCGTTCACGACCGTGGATGCATCGATCGAAGGTTTGCGTGGACTGAACCAGATGCTCGAAGGAACGGCGCTGCCGCGATTGGATATCGATGCAATTGAAGCGCTGATTCACCGCGATAGTCTGGCGATCTTGGGGATCAAGTGAAATGCATTCCCTTAACTGCCTGTTGAAAAACAGAGTAGGGTGGCTGGGGTCGAACGAATGTGAGCCCCCAGAACGCGATTTGCTGGTAGTTCGCTGCGCTCAATCCCAGCCACCCTTTCTAGCGGACCTGACATCTTCAGTACGTCTTCTCACAGACATGAACGAGCAACTCAAACAACCGGTCGACCTCACTGCGTGTTTGATCGTCGAGCCGATATCCGACCGGCCCGCGGACGATGGTATTCTTGAAAACACCTTGCTTAACCAGCAAGTATTTTTCGACGGCAAGAAACGCATCGAGACTGAACTGCAAAGAGACCAGCGAAGCAAGCGGCAGCGAGATTTGGTGGGCTTGATCTTGTCGTCCCGATTCCAGCAATCGCCACATCGCAACGATCGCCTTGATCAAATCCGCGCCCGGCATCGTACCGGTGATTCCTCGTTGGTAACTGTCAACCAGCGCGATACCGCCGCTGCCTTCAAACACAGCGGCCTTGCCGCCGGTGGCCGAATTCAACTGAGTCAATCGCGGGCCGATCGGAATAGCTTCGGGCTTAAACATCACTCGATCTTGATACAGTTCGTGCAACCGCGCTTGCAGGTCAATGGACATCGGCCGACCGACATAGCCGCTGGCATCTTGGACAATGACGGGAATCGCAACCGCTTCCAAAATTCGCTGGTAGTAATCCTGCAACTGGTCGTCTGGCAGCGCCACCGAAAGTGGCGGGATCGCCATCACCGCATCCGCGCCAACGGATTCGGCCTGCCGTGCCAACCGCAGCGCAGTGTGATTGCTTTCCGCGCCAACGCTGATGATCACGACTCCTCGTTCGCGGCCACACCGGCAGACAAATTCGGCGAGCTGCTCGCGTTCTTCCGTGGAAAGCCGCAAGACCTCGGAAACCATCGCCATCACGATTCCGTCGGCGCCACAGTCGTAAATCCACTCGATCTCCGCGGCGAGCGTGTCGAAGTCGATCGACTCATTTTCGAGAAACGGTGTTTGAAATACCGAAAGGACGCCGCGTATTGCTGGTCGTTGGCTCATCGTGATCACTTCGTCATTCAGGTGCAGGTGGACAATTCCGCGCCGGTGTATCATACAGCCATCGTCGCCAGATCAAAGTCTCGACGGTGTTTGGAAACCGGGTGTGTGAAAGCCGGGCCGACTGCCAGGTTTGAGTCCCGCTCGGTGGCTGTGTATCATCTGTATCGTGCCGCGTTGCAAATTCCAGATTAAGTGAGAACGGATGAATTCCATGTCGAATCGAAATCAAGCGGATATTTCTTTGAGGATCAACGGCACGCTCGCCAGCACTCTAGCGCTGGCCGCCCTGATCGTAACGTCGTTCGTGGCGACCGCCGACGCCGCGGAGACAGCGAAGCATCGGGTCTACGAATCGGGAAAATTGCCCGCCGACGTTCGCTTACAAGAACCGAAGCACTTGAACAACTACTTTCCGTTCGAGGTTCCTGATACGAAAGCGGCTTGGGAGACTCGGCGCGAAGAATTGCAACGTCGCATCCTGGTTGCTAACGGCCTGTGGCCCATGCCGGAAAGCACGCCGTTGAATCCCGTAATTCATGGCAAGGTCGAACGGCCCGGTTTTACGGTGGAAAAAGTTTACTTCGAAAGCTATCCGGGGCATTACGTTACGGGCCTGCTGTTCCGCCCCGCCGACGGGAAGACGGATGTCCGGCGGCCCGCCGTTTTGTGTCCTCATGGCCACGGCGGCAGATTGCAGGATTACGGCGCGAAGAAGATTCGGCAACTGATCGTCGACGGGGCCGAGCGCTTTGAAAAATCGGGCCGCTATCCCAAATTGGCCCGCTGTGCTCAACTCGCGCGGATGGGCTGCGTCACCTTCATCTACGACATGCTGGGTTACGCCGACAGCGTTCAGATCACCAGGGCCATCGCCCATGGCTTCGCGAAGCAGCGGCCCGACTTGGATCGGCCCGATCGATTTGGATTGTTCAGCACTCAGGCCGAACTGCGATTGCAGAGCGGCTTCGGAGTCCAAACCTACAATTCCATTCGAGCGCTCGACTTTTTGCAGCAGTTGCCCGATGTCGACGGCGAGCGGATGGCGGTCACGGGCGGCAGCGGTGGCGGAACGCAAACGATTATTCTGTGCGCGATCGACCCGCGACCGATCGCGGCGTTTCCCAATGGCATGGTGTCGACCTCCATGCAGGGCGGCTGCACTTGCGAGAATTGCTGCTTGCTGCGAGTGGGAACAGGCAATGTGGAACTGGCTGCTCTGTTTGCTCCCAAGCCGCAAGCGATGACCGCCGCCAACGACTGGACGCGCGATATGATGACCAAAGGCTATCCGCAACTTCAACAGTTGTATGCCATGTTGGGAGCGAAACAGAACGTCTACTGTCGACCGATGTTGCACTTTCCCCACAACTATAACTATGTGACGCGGGCCACGATGTATTCGTGGATGAACAAGCATTTGAAGATGGGGCTCGAGGAACCGATCGTCGAAGAGGATTACGAACCGCTCACGGCTGAGGAATATACGGTGTGGGATGCAAAACATCCGCGTCCGGAAAGCGGTGAAAAATACGAACTCTCGCTGACTCGCTATTTGACCAAAGTTTCGGATCGACAACTCGCCGCGCTCACGCCGAAGGATTCCAAGTCGCTGGGCGAATTTCGTGAAGTGATTGGCGGCGCGCTGCGTTCGATCATCGGCCGGACACTTCCGGACGCCGCAGAGATTCAGCGAACGAAAGTCGACGAACAATCGAAGGATGGCTACATCTATTTTGAAGACATTGTGCGGCTTGAAACTCACGGCGAAGAACTGCCGGTCATCTCGCTGTTCCCCACCAAGAGCAAGTGGAACGGGCAGGTCGTTTTGTGGGTGGATGACGCCGGCAAGGAAGGACTGTTCGCCAAGTCCGGGCGGCTTCGCCCCGAAGTCCGCAAACTGCTGGACGCCGGCGCGAGCGTGATGGCGGCCGATCTGTTTGGGCAAGGTGAATTTGCAACGGGAGCCAATGACAAGAAGCAGCAGCGCGTGGTCGACAATCCACGCGAGTCGGCCGCCTACACGTTCGGTTACAACCACACTCTGTTTGCCCGCCGCGTTCACGACCTGCTAACGTTGGTTGCCTGGAGCAAGGATGATGAACACCGGACGAAAAAACTGTCGCTGATCGGCGTGGGCAAGGCGGGCGCTGTGGTCGCCGCCGCCAGTGCCTTGGCGGGAGACGCGGTCGATCAAACGGCCGTCGTCAATTCCGATTTTCGATTTACCAACCTCAAGAGCTATCGCGATCCCAGTTTTCTACCCGGCGCGGTCAAGTATGGCGATCTACCCGCGATGCTCGCACTTTGTGCCCCACGACCGCTGTGGCTGGGCGGGGAAGAAAAGAAGATTGCCGACGTCATTACCGCGGCCTACCGATCGGCGGGCCAGCCGAAGCAAGTTCAATCGTCAGCATCGCCGGATTCCATCAACGGGGCCATTGATTGGCTGCTGAGCAACTGAGCGCCGCAGTGAATCTTGGCTAAAGTGAATCTTGGATTCAGCAAAACCGGCGAGAGCCACGGAGAACCAACATGCGGCGGCGAACATTCGCACAATTGCTGACCTTGGGCGCCGGCTTCGGTTCCTTCGGCGCTCTGCAAGCCGACGCGGAGGAAAACGACGAGCCCGCTTCGCTAAAGAAGCAAGCCGCGAAGGACGGTGTCAACCACGAAACTCAACCGGTGACGGTCGCCGACTTTCAAGACTTGGCCCAAGCCAATCTGCCATCCGCGACCTACGACTACATCGCCACCGGTTCCGCGGATGAACAAACGCTCCACGAAAATGTCGCGGCGTTTCAGCGAACCGGTTTGTTGCCTCCGCTGCTGCACGGCGTTTCGCAGGCGGATCTTTCCACGACGGTACTCGGACAGAAGATCACGCTGCCTATCATGCTCGCGCCGGTGGCGGCTCAGCGGATGTATCACGCGCAAGGCGGTTTGGCGGCGGCGCGGGCGGCGGCGGCGGTCGGAACCGTATACGGAGTGAGCAGCAGCGTCGGCAATAGTGTCGAAGAGATCGCCCAGGCCGGCAAAGGCCCGAAGTGGTTTCAGCTTTACGTTCCCAAGGATCGTGGGGTCGCACGACGATTGGTGCAACGTGTCGAGCGAGCCGGCTACCAGGCAATTGTGCTGACGGTCGATTTAGGCGAATGGAAAGACGCCGATCGGCGAAACCGCTTCATGCTGCCGAAAGAAATGTTGGTCAAGCATCTGCGCGACGTCGGCTACAAGAACATCTCCAACGAAATGAGCTATCAAGCGGTAATCGACTTCAACGCCCAGGCGTGGGACTTGTCGTTGTCCTGGGACTTTATCGATTGGCTGCGCGGGGTGACGAAACTGCCGGTGCTCATCAAAGGCGTTCTTCGACCCGAGGACGCAAAGAAAGCGATCGAAGTTGGCGTGAAGGGCATTATCGTCTCGAACCATGGCGGCCGGCGATTGGATGGCATGCCGGCCACCATCGACGTCTTGGCCGACGTGGTGGCCACCGTTGACAACCGGGTCGAGGTTTTCATGGATGGCGGGATTCGTCGCGGAACCGACGTATTGAAGGCGCTCGCGCTCGGCGC
>JAJDEH010000229.1 GCA_029259935.1 Planctomycetota bacterium | reverse complement strand
AAACAAGTTCCCGAACCTTTGACTGGTGTACTTGCAGTCGCGACATCTCGGACTCCTTTCCGTGATAGGCGAAAGGAGTGTCGCTACAATCGAAAATCCACGCTAGACCAAAAACCAGCAGTTAAGCGGGGCATTGATTTAAGTCGGGTGCTCGCTGCACCCAGATTCGTCCGCACTGATCGCACTCCATTGTCGCCAACGTAAGGTCAAAAAAGCGATTCGTTAGCACGTCGTGGATCATCCCACCAGCAGATATATCCGACGGGTACATGTCGTTGAAGTGCTTGCGACGCCAACCAGCGATGTCATCCCTTGCGGCATGCTCGAGGTAGTCGTCAATCGTTTCCGATATCGTATCGAAAAATGACTCGCCGCTCTTGTCAGACAACAACCAGCCAGTCGCCTCATTCGGGCATTGCACATCCGAGATGACGTTACCACAAGTGCATGCAAATTTTCCCATAGCTATCGTTTTGGAGTAAATCCAATCTCGGTCGATGCGAATGCCAACTCCTGCGGATGGTTCTCAGTGTACGGTTGTCTGCCGTAGAGAAGCAAGCGAGTTGTAGACCGTCGGCGACCGGTCGAGCAGCATTCGGCAGCCAAGCGGATGGATAGCCACGAAAAACGCAAAAAGACGCGAAGAAAACTGAAAACTACTCCCTCTCTCTTCGTGGGTTTTTGCGTTTTTTGTGGCCAAGAACTCTTGCCGCTCCCCCGACTCGGGCACGTCTCCCATTCCAGTCCGCGGCTCGACGACTCGCGAGGTCAAATCCTTAATTGGTCGGCGTGCAGCGCCGCGATCCCGGCAGAGGGTGCCCTGTAAGGCGAGACGCGGCATCGTACCAGCGGACGTGGATGATGTGACCCCCGTCGATGCGGCTAGCAGGACCGATAATTCCGGGTCGCCCGAATCGTTAACCGCGCCGTGTCTCTAGGCATTGCCTAGTCCCGGTGCCACCCGGTGAACAAGGCCGATTGCCAAGGATGCTCATCCTCAAGCGAGTGCCTAGCCGTGGACTTCTTGGAATTCCAACGACGTAGCTGTATGTTCAGAGATGTCAGGGCTCGCCGGATTCGGTTGACAGCCGGTTTTTGTTATGCTGGAAATGTCCATGAGAAATGAAGGACAACCGGACCGTCGAAAGTGGATGCATAGTTGTTGTAACAAAAACCGTCCGCCAAAATGACTAGCAGTAGGACGGCATTTTTCAACCAGTAACGAGCCTATTCCCAAAAGTTGAAACCTACGATGCCCTCTGTCTTCATTTCTTACCGTCGAAAAGATGCTGCCAGCGAGGCAGGGAGAATCTGTGACCGGTTCATATCAGCGTATGGGAAGGACTCGGTTTTCTTCGACGTTGATTCCATTCCTGTCGGCATCAACTTCCGCAACTTTATCACTTCATCAGTTACGAAGTGCAATGCACTTGTTGTTATCATCGGAGACAACTGGCTCAACGCCAGCGATGAACAGGGTCAAAGGCGTCTCGATGACCCTGCCGATATTGTGCGAATCGAAATTCAAGCCGCGTTAGATCGAGACATTCCTATCATCCCGGTCCTCGTTGCTAATCAACCCGTGCCGAAACCGTCTGAGTTGCCCGAGCGTATTGCCGAGTTATCTTTCCGAAACGCGGTACAAGTAAAATCAGGCCCGGACTTCAAAAGTCAGATAGACCGTTTGATCTACGGCATCGCTGAAGTTTGTGGAAAAGTCGAAAAACCGAAAGAACAACTTTCAAACGAACAGACGCTTGACTCGGATTGGCGAGAATTCTTGAAGGTGTGGCATCAGGAGCAGGCACTGACGAAGTTTCTGGTCGGGTCTGCTGACGGTCGAATCAGTGAGTGGCGAGCAGCCGCCGGACAGGGACACGCCGAGGCTCAAGTCCTTCTCGGCAAATGCTCCGACAACGGAATCGCATCGACAGAAAATCACACCGAAGCTTTACAATGGTATCGAAGGGCCGCCGAACAGGGGCTGGCGATCGGGCAAGTGTTAGTGGGTGGAATGTTTGCCGATGGGAATGGCGTCGAACGGGATGATGCCGAAGCCGTGAAGTGGTTTCGTCAAGCGGCTGAACAAAACGATGCGGCCGGCAAGCTTTACCTCGGTTGCCATTGTTTTTCGGGCAGGGGAGTTGATGTTGATGAAGCGGAAGGACTTCGCCTGGTGCGTCAGGCCGGCGAATTGGGGTTCGCCGACGCCTATGTCGTACTCGGAATGGTTTACGAGCGCGGATGCGGGGTCGCCAAGGACGACACGGAGGCCGGTCGCTTGTATCAACGCGCCGCCGAACTGGGGAGTCCAAGTGGCCAATATCGACTCTCGGAGTCATACGAGCACGGTAAGGGGATACCCGCCAACGAAACTGAGTCGATTCGTTGGCTGCGACTGGCCGCCGAGAATGGCGACAAAGAAGCTCAGAATTACTTGGGGATTCGCTGTCACCAAGGACGAGGTGTACCGAAAGATGTTACCGACGCGGTCCGCTGGGTCCAAAGCGCGGCGGAGCAGGGGCTTGCTACTGGCCAAAACAATATGGGGATCTTCTACGAACACGGCATTGGAGTGGATCAAGACGAAGATGAGGCGGTGCGATGGTACCATCAGGCAGCCGAGAACGGTCACGCCGGCGCTCAAAATGGACTTGGGTTGAGATTCGAACACGGTCGCGGCGTTCCCCGAGATGCCGGACAAGCTGTCGAGTGGTACCGGCGCGCGGCCGAACAGAACCTGCCGGCTGCCCAGTACAACTTTGCGATGTGTCTCCAAAATGGAGTCGGTGTGGCGGCGGACATGGAACAGGCGATCAATTGGTTGCGGCTGTCCGCCGAGGCAGGCGACGCCCACGCACAGAACCTCTTGGGGTTAAAGTACCATCAGGGGAACGACCTTCCGGAAGACAAGGCCGAAGGTGTTCGCTGGATTCACAAATCTGCTGAACAGAACTTCCCCGCCGCCCAATACAACTTGGCCATCTACCACGAACGCGGATTGGGAGTGGAGCAGGACGACACCGAGGCCGTGCGCTGGTATCAGCAAGCGGCACAAAATGGTGATGCCGATGCACGGTGCGCGCTGGCTCTTCGGCATGTGGAAGGACGCGGTGTTCCGAAGAACGACACGGAAGCCGTTCGTCTCTTTCACCTGGCGGCCGAACAAGGACACGCGGATTCTCAAAACTACCTTGGTGTCAAATACGAGCAAGGCTACGGCGTCAGCAAGGACGAAGCCGAGGCTGTTCGGTGGTATCGCCAAGCGGCGGAGAAAGGGCATGCCGCTGCACAACTAAATCTTTCACTGTCATTCGAGCGCGGCATCGGAGTGGCGAAGGACGATACCGAGGCTCTCCGCTGGTTGGTGCAGTCAGCCGAGGGTGGTTATGCCAATGCGCAGTACAACCTAGCGAAACGCTGCAAAGAGAGTCGCGGACCAAAGTGGACTCCATCCGAGGAGAGCCGCTGGCTGCCCGATAACCTCGATCCTGCTGACTTCATGATCGAGTCTTTTGCGGCGCAGACCTACTGGTATCGCCAATCAGCCGAGCAGGGTCACATGGCAGCTCAATACGAACTGGCGGGCAACTTCAAGTTTGGATTTGGAGTGGAGGCCAACGAAGCAGAAGCGACCCACTGGTATCGCGCGGCTGCACGGCAGGGCCACCCAAATGCGCAGTTCTGGCTTAGCGGTCAATACAGAGACGGAAAGGGCGTCGAGCAGGATGACGCCGAAGCTCTGCGGTGGCTTCGCTCGGCTGCAGCTGAGGGCCAACCAGATGCCCAAGTCGACCTCGGTTTGTTGCATCGTGAGGGGGACAAGGTGAGCAAGGATCATGTCGAAGCTGTTCGTTATTTTCGCCAGGCCGCCGAGAAAGGATTCGATTACGGGCAATTGTGGCTAGGGATTCAATATGTGAACGGCGATGGCGTGGTCCAGAGCGATGTCGAAGCCGTCAATTGGTTTCGCTTGGCCGCTGAGCAAGGGAACAAGTATGCACAGAATCAACTTGGTTTGATGTACCATCGTGGGCGTGGCGTTTCCAAGGAAGATACTGAAGCTGTCCGCTGGTTTCGCCTGTCCGCTGAACAGGACCACGCTGACAGCCAAAGCAGCCTCGCCATGCACTACGAATTAGGCGAAGGTGTTGACCAGGATATCTCCGAAGCCATCGTCTGGTATCGAAAGTCCGCCGAACAGGGAAACGAAACGGCCCAGAAAGCGTTGCTACGGCTCGGCAGTTAGCGACGTGTGAGTTTTAAGCGCACGAAGAAATTCAAATGTCACATCGACCGCCAACATTTCCCTGAGAGTCGAATTGCGATCGGTTAGACAAACTTCCGCACCGTAACTCCACCGCAATCTGCGTCGGTCTGACATACGTTCGACGCACCGATGCACAATCGCCGATTTGTTGAGGTGGCTTATGTGACTTGGGACGAGATGTCGGTTGGCGTGCGGTTTTCCGTTATCCGGGTCGACTTCACGACGGATAGGTACCAGTCGGCGTTTTCCGTGATACAATTGGCACGATTGTGATTTCTGCCACAGCCCCATTGGGCCGGCTGTTCTCGCGTGGGTTCTCAATTCTGAAAGGGCAAGAACCAGTATGACGATCTTCTCACGGAATACTTATGTTTCGCTTTCTCTGTTCCTTCTCCTCTTCGTGGCTCCACCGTTCGCGGTTCCGCAAACAAATGTGCGGGCCGATGATGAGCCACAATTTTTCCAGCGCGTGCCGGCGGATCGCGACAACTTGTTGTTCGTGGGAGATGTCTTGCCGCAATTGGAAAAGCTCTTGTCGTCGGAAGACCTGCGCGATGTGTTGGTGAATGGCAAGCTGGCCGGTGGCGCGCTGGACCCGCAAGCCGCGCTGCCGCTGCTGAAGGAGCATGCGGACAAGTTTCCCACGGAAGTCGTGGTGGCGTTGCCCGCGTCGTCGCTGGACGACATTGCCCATTTGGCGCACCTCGGCATGCTGGCCGGACTCTGCAGCGGAGCGGGCGAAGCGGGAGGGGAAGCGATTGAGTCCGATTTGCCCAAGTTGCAAAAACAACTGCTGGCGCTGGCCAAGACGCAACGGCTGCCAGAAATGACGGTGTGGGCTCAGTTTCGAAGCAAATTATTGCCCGCGCAAGCGATGGCGGTGGTGCGAGCTTTGGCCCCCACCACGATTCCCGAAGGCGTCCGAACGATGGACGAACCGACGGCCTTCGGGCTGGCCACCAAAGTAGGGCAACTTGTTTCGACCGAGCAAATCCAGCTCGTGCTGACAATCCTGGGGATCACGCAACGGGCGAACGATCCGATCGGAGCAGAGATTGCGGCCGCGCTGGGCGAAATCGAAATGGAACTCTGGCTGGAGCAATTCGACGAAGGGCTGCGGCTGAGCGTGGGGCAACGGCCGCTGGCCGCCTCCGAGCCGTACACGAAAGAACATCTGGGCGAACTTTGGCAACCGAAGACGCCCTTGTTTTATACGCGCTGGGACACCGAGTCCTTTCTGGCAAAGTTGGAGGACGTACGCAAGCTGTGGGACCAGTGGCGGGAAACGGAAACGGGCCGCGCGCTGAGCCGGCTCGATGAAGAGGATATGATCGGCGATCTGGACCTGATCGTTCGGCAACTCGAGCAAGGCGGCCGCAAAGGCTCGCTGAAGATGACGGTGGGCGATGAAATCGAAGCGGTCGTCCATACACACGGACTACCGCCCGCGCCGCCCTTGCGCCAGTCGCCCTTAATGAAGCTGATTCCCAAGGATGTCGAAGTCGCTGTGCTCGACACGAGTTCGTCGATGGCCGACCAGTTTTCCGGCAACTTGTCGTCCTTCGAAGACCGGCTGTCGACTAGGGCGCTGCAATACGAGATAACCGGCAAGGAACAGCAGGCCGCGCTGGCGGACCAGGTGATCGAGTTTTACTATGGAAAACTTGGCGAGTTCCGCAAGTTGGTCCATGAAGAGTCTTACAAAGCGTTCGATCCCCCCATGGCAACTCTCGTTGGCTCGCAGGGCAAAATCAAGAAACTGGATGTGCAGTTTGAATTTCCGGCCGGCGAGCGGAATCGGCTTGTGCTGAGTGATGCCCCGATGGTGGAATTCGCGATGGTGGGCAAGATGCGCGATGTCGCCAAGGCCCGCCGCTACTTTGCTGAAGTATGGCAAGCGTTTTTGGGTGAGTTTATCGATGACCTGCCCGAACCGCTCATCCGCCGGCACGATCTGGGGCTGGGCGTGCCGACGGTCGTATTCAGCGGCGACTTTTGGCAAAAAATGCCCGGCAAGGTGCAAGTCTCGGTGGAGGGTGATTTGTTGCCGCACCTGTTCATTGTCGATTCGTGGATCGTTCTGTCCACCTCGCAGCGGTTGAGCAAGCAGATTGTCGCGGCCTATCAGGGCGATGCCGCCGAGCGTTTTCAATTGCCCCAAGACAGTGGCGAAAAATTGGTCGGCTATGGCCAATTCCCGTCGTCGACGATGGCCAACTACGTGGAAGATTTTGGTGAACTGTTAGACGGTTTTTTGAACAGGAACGGCAAGTTCACGCTGGAAGGCCCGATCTTCGAGCTACCGTCCTCCGGCTCGCCAGATCTAAAAAAAGAAATGAGCGGAATCGCGGATGTGATCCGCTTGGTCGACAAAATGCAATGGCGGACCTCGGACCAGGGAGACATTCGACAGACCCGCATGACGATTAGCTTCCAGGAAGACTGACGGCGGATCTATCGGTATCGGCACAAGAGGCGCTTGAAATCTCGGCCAACTCTTCAGAAACCAATATTTTGGGATGCAACGAAACGTTGAAATTGTCATTCGGCGCGATTTCTGTTATCGGTAACTATCGCGAAGAGAACGAGGATCGATTCTTTGCTGATCCCGAACTCGAATTGTTTATCGTGGCCGATGGGATGGGCGGGCACTCTGGCGGCGGGCTCGCGGCCCAATTCGTCGTGGAAAACTTGCCCGAACTCTTGGCGAAGCGGCGGAATTCTGTTGCAGGTCAACGCGGGGATAACCCGGATTCGATTCTAGCTCGTTCAGTTTTCGAATTGAGCGAAAAGCTACGAAACGAAAATGGTGGGAATCATGGACCCCAGGGCATGGGTTCTACGGTTACCGCGTTGCTGGTTCAGGATCGCCGCGCGAGTGTCTGCCACCTGGGAGATAGCCGTGCTTATTTGTGGCGCGACGCGAATCTGCGTCAACTGACAAATGACCACACGATCGCGCAGTTGCTCGTCGATTCGGGCGACATTTCGCTTGCGGAAGCCGCCACCCATCCTTTCCGCGGCCAGTTGACTCGTTTTGTGGGAATGCCGGAGTCGTCGCTGCCCGAGAGCCACGCCTTCGACTTGCTGACGGGTGACGTGGTGCTGCTGTGCAGCGATGGGCTCCGCAAGGTTGAAGATGCCCAAATGCACTCCATCATCAACGAAGAAATATCCGATCCACAGCGTGCCTGCAACAGTTTGGTTCGCGCCGCCGAAGAGGCGGGAGGGAAAGACAATATCACGGTGGTCGCCGTTTGCGTTGAAGCGGAAAACGCCCGGTAGTTGAAAGCAAACTCAGATTTGCGCGGCGAGACGGACGGTATAGCAACGAGCAATTCATGTAAGAGCTAAAGGACGTAACGGTGGCAGCGTAGGTTCTGAGGATCGCTAATCGAGAACGCCGGCGTCGATTGGTGCAAAGCCATCCGAGCCTGCTCGATAGACTTCTTTCCAAGACTTGTCGTTATTTCTACATTCAAAGATAAGTTCTTGCCGTCCGTCGGAGTCGATGTCAGCGACGGCTACGTGATGGTGCTCTCCCCCAAACAAACGGTAACGGCTATGTTTGGCAAGACAATCAACCACTTTTACGTCCTCTGCGAAACTGCCGGCAAATGGTACCATCACGTATTGTCGTAACACGACCACGGAACTTTCGCTGCCGGGCACGGTCGGAATCGACCGATGTCCTACCAGCATTTCCAGCCGACCCTCCGGAGTTTCGTGAAGAGAAACTCGCCGGAGTGACGAGCCAAGTGAAGCAAGCACCTGAATCACGTCTTGGTGCCGCTGATTTTTGGGGTCCAGCATGGCGATGGTCCTGCGCACGTCCATCTCGTGATCGAGTTGCCGCTTGAGCGTCGCGGCATCTTCAGTCAGTTGCTCCACCTGCAATTCAAGTTGAGTCGTTCGATGGATCTGATCGCGAAGTTCTTGGTAAAGGCGCTGCCGATCCTTCCGCCAGCCGAAGCCTACGGCAACTGTCGCTGTCACCAGCAACAAAGTAACGATGCGCACCTGGAACCAGCGGCGGAAGAAACGCGTTCTTATAGGAGAAACATTCATGAATGAGCCTATGACGGTTTATTCTTCATGAGAACTGGTGACGCATGGCCCCAGTTTGGTCGTTGAATGAACCCATTGGCAAGTCCGCGACTGTGTCGCAACCTTTCTGGTGGGCGAACCATTGACATTTGCAATGGTACGAAAAATCCGTTAAACGTCGAAGGCATATGGTCGGCGGAGAACTGGTCGTGAAGCAAAGAGCCGCGATAGCGGCGACAGTGCAAGGAGTTGTGCTGCAACTTCTGAACTGCTTTCGCCGCATTCGCGGCTTGACGAAAGATCTTTCTTCGACCTGCGGGCTGGCACCCGCAGCTACATGCTGTCGCCGTTTTCACGGCTTTCCGAACGGCGGACAATTGGTTGCCGTCAACTACGATACAAGCCCGTGTGATGGCAATAGTTACTCTCGCCATTGAATCTGGACAAAGCGGCAGTGTCTTTGGATTTCCGCAGCAGTCATTCTGGCATTTCACAACACTCTCGGGTGGGCGGCTTTCATTCAATCAGCAGTCAGTCAATCCTTCGCCGATGTCAGCCAGCGGTCGAGTTGATTCGCGAACGCTTGTCGATCCTTGGCGTTGAAGTTCGCTGGTCCGCCGGTGATCTGACCTCCTCCACGCAATTCATCAAGCAGATTCCGAACGGCGAGTCGCTCGCCGACGTTGGCATCGGTGTAAAGTTCGCCGCGAGGATCGAGGGCCTGCCCGCCTTGGGCGACCACGTCGGCAGCCAATGGAATGTCCGCCGTGATTACGAGATCGCCCGGCTCGACCAGTTCCACGATGCGTCGATCGGCCACGTTCATGCCTGCAGGGACGAGTACGCTGTCGATGAACTCGGACCGGGGCGTGCGCATCGGCTGATTGGCGACCAACGTTACCATGGTCTTGGTTCGATTCGCGGCCCGAAACAGCAACTCCTTGATTTCGCCCGGGCAAGCGTCGGCGTCGACCCAGATTTTCATATACAAGTCCTCGTGCCGCCCAGTCGATGCCGTAGTGTTTCTGAATGGCCGCATTATGCGTTCACGTCGGCGGGATTAGAATAGGGGTGACCCTTCATTGCATTTGACCAGATGAACAGACTCTCCGACTACAAATCATCTTTTAAGAAAAGGGATTTCCGTTGTTTCAGCAAGAGACGATTTGCAACGCCATCGGGAGGTTGCTTCGCGAGGCCGGCGCGCAAGAACATGAAAACTTGTCGAAGCGCTGGGCGCGGGAAGACCTGATGCCCCTCTCGCCACTTCGATTGAATCACTCTTGGAATGCCCTGCTTAAGGGATTGCAGACTTTCATCCTGCCGCCGGAGGTTGTTCCCTTATGTCTTCAGCGGCGGCCATTTGAGCAGTATTCCGAAGACATGATTCAGCATATTGCGGTCGCGGCGCTTTCCGAGCCGGCTCGCTGCGGAAGGCTGACGGATGCCGTGCGGCGATTCCTTGGTTTTCGTCGCGTCTTGCCAGTTCGTTCCACTGTCGCCGAAGCTCACATTGATCTCACCGCCACGGACCCGCAACTAACGAACGCCTTGCTACGCATCGGTTTTGAGCCTGACAACTTTGCCAAGATCGAGCCGCCTCAGTACAAACACCACTTCACTCTGCAATACGTCAGCGCGCGAGAAAGTCCTGGCGGGGGCGAGCGTTATCGCGAGGTACACGAAGCGAGCAAACGAGCGTCTGCCTTGATTGATCAACACCCCTCTGCCTTTGGCTACGTGGAAACCGAACACTACGACGACGATTATTGCCAGCGGTATGCGTATTCACCGATGGCCGCCGAGAACGTCTCGCACTTTCCCTTTGATGCGACGACGTTCGTTTCCCAACCTGTTCCTGCAACGGAAAAAGAAGCGAAGGCGCTGGGTGTTCCACTGGATTCGAAACGAGCAGCCGATCTCCATGTCAAGATTCCTAGCCATCTGAATTGCGATCAGCACGAAGACTTGGACTCCAACGCAAGTCGTCAACTCAAACTTCTATTGAAGCAATGTGGTTTCTACGAAATTGTCTCCGAGGGTGCCAATTTCATTTACAGTGCGCATTTCGCCGACATGGCCGAGTCGAAAACGGCATTCCAACAGCTCGACGCGTTCGCCAAAACCTACGGGGGCATAACAGGCATCGCTCGTGAAGTTTGCACTCGAATGTGGCGAAAACCAGAAATGATCAATGGAGAGTTCGCGTTGGCTGAAGTTCCACCCCACTTGTCTTATTCAAAGATCGCGATTCCGAGCACATGATCTGAGTTACATGGCTAACATGCATGACTACCATTGAGATTGTGATTGACGGAACGGACTGCGCCGGCAAAACGCCCCTGGTCCAGAAGTTGCAGGAACTGCTCAGAAACAAGGGATTGCAAACCGCGAATTTCGCTCCGTATCGCGTAACGGAGGTCTATCCCTTGTGGAAAGATTCGCCCGTGTTGGCGGCCAGAACAATCGTTGACATCATGAATGACTTCCGCAGGCAATCGCCCCACCATGACGTGATCATCTGGGATCGCGGCTGGCCGACTGCATTCATTAACACCGCCAGCCAAGCAGCACGGGCGTTATTCCCTAAGTTTCCCGATGTTACGGTACTGCTCCTGAACAGCGTTGCAACGACGGTCGAAAAAGTCAACAAGTACAAGCTGGACGCACCGTGGTTAACGGACCCTGACACTCGTGACCGTGACAATCTGGCCTATCATCAATTGCCATCGACGATCGAAGTCCCGATGCTGACGTTTAAGCCGAACGAGGATGGAATGTTTGATTTGGATCTTGTCGCCGGCGCAATAAAGAGCCACTTGAAGGAAAACTGGCCTTCCATCTTTCAGCAATAGGCGGAGTGACGACATTCATCATTCGCCGAACCATTGCCCACGATTCATGGACTATGATCCCCGCATTGCTCTACCACTATTACCGCGAGAAACGACGGCCATTTCGTACTCTCGATGAGCTTGAGCAGGAAGAGGGCGAGACGATTGTCGTGCAACTGGGAACCACATGCGTGTCCATGGCGAAGCAAGAGTATGTGACGAAGCGTAGAATCATCGAGGCGAAAATGCGCAAGCAGTTTCTCCAGAAAGGCGGCCTCCCGCGGCGGCATTCACCCTACTACGCGATGTTGGGCACTTGGTCGCTGCGCGAACAAGATGACCGGTATCGCGCGGTCACACTGCCGCTGTCATCTTTCGACCCAGAAATCATCAGCTTCACGTATCCGGACAGCTTGGTCAGCTATCATGAAGAATTCCAGAGTGGCCTGCCCATTCCCTGCTTGCCACACCATGGCCAGGTTTACCGGATCGAGCAGTTGCCGGAACTCGTCGACCAAGTCGGCTTGCCGAAAGAAGCTTGGCACGAGGAATCGAATCGCAAGTACGAAGTCTTTATCGAAGCTCAGATTTGGGACGATCGATTTCTGGGTGCTTACGTTGATTCGGGCGAATGAGTAGCCACTATCCTAGGAAAACCGTTGAGAAATGACGGAGAAATAGCGTGCGGACAAAGCCCGAAGATATTCTGAATCCTGAACCCTCGTCATCAAGTGCGAAGGAACGCAACCGAGGCCGTCACGAATGCCGGCCAACGAGCCGACAATGGCACCCAATGTGTCGACATCGCCACCGAGGCGAATTGCGCAAACGACAGCATTCGACCATGAATCGCGATGCTTCATCAGACAGTACAGCGCCGCTAGAACCGTGGGAATGACGAACGGCGTGATGATTGGTTTTGTAAACTCCGGCGACTTTTGCCCTGACCGTGCGATCCACTCAAGTGCTGCCTCTTTCTGGTAACGTTGTGGCAATTCACGAATGTAGTCCGCCAATTCACTGTTAAACGATCCGGCAGCGTTGGCGGTTGCCTCGCACAGAGCATTCGGGGCTGCCTGCGGATTCACGGCGAGGTAACGAGAAGCAGTCGCAATTGCCACCCCACCGGCAACACTTCGTGAATCGGTATGTGTTAGCCGGGAGATGGCAGCTACGTCGTTTGGAAGTTGTGCTGATCGTTCACCACAGTACAACAGCCCGAGGGCCGCGGTGCGCATCGCGGTGCCGTTGCCGGCTTGGCCGGATGGTGCGCCCATCGAGGACGAGTCCCCTGTCGCAAGGAAACGCTCTGCCGCATGCGTGCAGGCACCGCCGGGCCCGATAACAGAGTGGTGTTTCCACAAGTCGGCGATTCGCGAGGCGATATCGTGTAGATCCACACATTCCATTTCCACAACGGATTCCACTGTCGCAACAGTGAGCTGTGTGTCGTCCGTATACTGGCCATGCGGGAACCCATGGTACTCGTGAAAGTCCGTGATCAGGGATTCCGGAGATGGAATTGACTCGCCCCACAATCCTTCGAAAGGCGCGCCCATCGCGTCGCCAACGGCACATCCGAGCAATGCGCCGGCCACTTTGGATTCGGTGAGTATCATTGGGTGCCCAAAGCTGATTGAGTGCAATTCCACTAAGGTGCAGCAGTCGCCTGGTTCCAACCTCGCATCTTCTCTTCGAAGAATTCTACAAAACGTTGTTCGCTGATTGCCTGCCGCGCGGCAGTCACCAGCCGCTGGTAGTACGTTAGATTGTGTGCCGACAACAGAATCGGCCCCAGCATCTCGTCGGCCATGAACAAGTGCCGGATGAAACCGCGGCTGTGACCACAGGCGGAGCAGGGGCACGATGGATCGATGGGCCGGCCGTCCAACTGGTGCTTCAGATTTCGCAGCCGCAGTGGTCCCTCGTCGGTGAAGGCCAGGCCATTCCTGCCATTGCGGGTCGGCATCACGCAGTCGAACAGGTCGACGCCGCGCCGAATCGCTTCCAAAATGTCTTGCGGCCGGCCGACGCCCATCAAGTAGCGGGGACGGTCCGAGGGCAGGGCAGGGCAGGTCGCATCGAGGATGCGATACATTTCCGAAATCTCTTCGCCGACACTCAGGCCCCCGATGGCATATCCGGGAAAGTCCATCGCGGTCAGTTGCTCGGCGCAGCGGATCCGCAAGCCCTCATCCAGGCCGCCCTGGACAATCGCGAACTGCGCCTGGTCCTGCCGGGTGCCGGCTTGCCGACATCGCTCGGCCCAGCGAATCGTGCGGTCACAAGCGTCTTGCACGACAGCCGGCTCGGCAGGAAGCGGCGTCACGTGATCCAAGACCATCGCAATGTCGCTGCCGAGGCACTCTTGAATTTCGATCGCACGTTCGGGCGTCAATTCGATCAGGCTGCCGTCTATGTGTGAACGAAACGTCGCACCCGCCTCTTCGACCTTGGTCATTTTGGCCAGGCTGAACAATTGAAAACCGCCGCTGTCCGTGAGAATGGGCCCGTCCCAATTCATGAAACGGTGCAGGCCGCCAAGCTGTTGCACGACTTGCTCGCCGGGACGAAGCGACAGGTGGTACGTATTGCCGAGTACCATTTGCGCGCCGGTGGCCCGCAGCAAATCAACCGTTAGTCCTTTGACGGTTCCCTGCGTGCCCACGGGCATGAAGGCGGGCGTTTCCACATTGCCATGAGCGGTTTTCAGCGTCGCTCGGCGCGCGGCGCAGGAAGAATCCGTTCCATGCAACTGGAAAGAGAACGAAGGATGGTTCATTCCGGTGCCGCTGGGCGACCCCCTCTAACTCCCCCTTGGCAAAGGGGAGAACCAGAATCCCCTCCTTTGCAAGGAGGGGATAGGGCAGGTTCCGCTAGGATAGTTCGAAGGCCAAAACGACGATCAATCGCCGCGCAATTTGATGCTAAACTGTACCAGCTTTTCGCGGACCTCGTTCAGGCTTGTCACGCCAAAATTCTTACTCTCTAGCAAATCGTCGCCTGTCTTGCGAACAAGCTCGCCAATCGTATTGAGTCCCAAGCGAACCATGCACTTGCGAGCTCGCACGGACAAATTCAAATCGGCAATGGGCCGTTCGAGCAAAGCCTGCTCGTCGGGAGACATGGACGACGTATCGATAGGTGCCTCGACAACTGCCTGCTGGTCGGCGAATTGGCCAAGTTCCAGGCCCTTCGACTGCAGCATGTCGCGAATCTCGACCAACGACGTTTCGCCGAAGTTCTTGCTGGCGAGCAATTGCTGCTCCGAAGTGCGCGTCAGATCGCCAAGCGTGTTGATTCCCATCTTCTGCAGACAGTTTCTACTGCGGACCGACAATTCAAAATCGGTGACCGGAACGCTCAGCACTTGGGCTAGTCGATCTCGTCGCTTTTGGGCCTCTTCGTCATAGAACATGTCGCTCGATGCCGAAGCGTCTTTCAAAAACAGACGGGCCCGCTTGTGCGTGGGATAGATGTCCAGGATACGGTGATAACACTGGTGAGCCCGTTCGTACAATTCCCGGTCTTCGTACATCACGCCCAGATTCAAGAGCGCCGAAACATGCGTGGGAAAGCAGGCGGCCGATCTTTGATAGAGTTCGAGCGCCGTGCCATCATTGCCACGCCGATCATTTTCCACGCCAAGGCCAAACAACGCACCGACATGGAAGCCGTCTACTTCAACGGCTCGTTCGTACAGTGCGACGACTTCCAGGGGATTGTCGCCAATGGCCGCCACGGTCGCGCCGCGTTGGTAAAGATAGTCGGCAGTTTGTTCCACCGGACCGAAGAGTTCGTTCAGGGTGGCCATGGCCGCCTCGGGATCCATCAAATTTCGTTGGGCTTCCGCGATGGCTAAAGCGCACACGTCTCCGTCGTAGCCGGCACCCTTGGCCGATAGATAATTCTCGATTGCCTCGCTGTATCGTTCCAGGGCGAACCGCGATTTCCCTAGATAAAACAGAGCGACGGCACCGCCATCGGCGTTCCTCAGCGTGTCTTCCGCTAGGCGAAATCGTCCCAGCAAGTAATAGCAGACACCCAGTCGGACCGACATCGCCGGACTGCGGTCTTCCAGTTGTTCGAATTCGCTAACGACATCGCGCAAAGCGCCGAACTGCGAAAAATCCTGGGCGATCGCGTCGGACAAACGGTAGATATCGTTGGGTCCAAACGAACTGTTGGATAGAACGACTTCCCGCAGATCAAACTCCACCAGACCTTCTGCCATGAGGGCATTCTCCACTGTTGGTTAGATGTATCCGAGGAACATAACTCAATCGTGAGTCAGCGGACCCAATGTCCACCTCCCCGTCAAAGGGCCAGCGGCGGGAGTCGAACCCGCAACCCCCGCATTACGAATGCGGTGCTCTGCCAATTGAAGCTACGCTGGCAGGTTTACCTATGTGCTTATCCACAAACGTTTTCTGGAAAAAACCAATTCCAAACACGACTTCATGTTAGGGCGGCCACGAGATCTTTTCACGATATCTCGTTAGAGCGGTAAAAAATCTCTTTAGAGCGGTAAAAGTGGTGTTCGACCGCTCTGAGCAATGACCACAACACGTTATCGTAACGAGATTTACGGGACCTGACAATGGTGACAGCATCGGCGGGAAAAATGCCCCCGGTGCCAATCTGTCGACGGTCGAAACAGGGGCAACTTGACGGCAAGATTGGGGGGGTATATTTTTTGAGGCGTTCCTTTAAGGGCGTCATTCAAATCTGGCCCATCGGGTGCGGATTGAGGGGAGGCAGCCATGCCAACGACCGCGCGAATTCTTGGAATGCTGGTGCTGATTGCCCTGGCCGGCGAGGCAGTCGGGCGTGAGTGGGCAGACAAAAATGGGAAGTTCCGCGTAGAGGCCGAAGCGCTGGCGGTCAAGGACGGCTCCGTGTATTTGCAGAAGCCGGACGGCACGGTAACTCAAGTTTCCTTGGAAAACCTCAGTCAATCCGACCTCACCTATCTTCTGTCGTTGCCCAAGTATCGCGATTACTTTGCCATGAATCCCGTTCCAGGCGTGGTAGTCAAGAAACCATTGTCGTTGGTTTCGATTCAAGTGGACGACGAATCGAAAGTGGGGCTGATTCGCAGCTTTTCCGACATTCGATGGGGAATTACCTCGCTGGCGTTCAGCGCGAACGCTGGATTGCTTGCTGCGGGCAAAATGGACAATGCACTGATGGTCTTCGATCTGAATTCCTCGAAACGCGTTAGTTTTGAAAAAAATCTGGGCAGTTCGGTTTCCGCGTTGGCATTTACTCCAGACGGCAAAAGGTTGTTGAGCGGAGGCCGCGGCCCGATCCAAGTTTGGAATGTGGCCACCGACGGGCAACTCACCAAAGCCCATCAACTCGTCGGACATTCACAAGAAGTTCGCACCATCAGCATCAGTCAGAATGGAAAAAACGTGCTTTCCGGTGGATCGGAAAGAAAAGCCCGCTATTGGGACTTAGAGGCGGGACGTGAATTGTTCGGCATTGATGGTTTTCACGGACCTGTCAAAGCGGCACGAATCTTGCCCAACGGCACCGAAGGGATGGTCGCCGATGGCGAGGTGCTGTCTCTGATCGATTTGGCCAACGTAAAAGCTGAATGGACAATCAAGTTGGGCCGAAGTCCCCACGCTCAGTCGGTGTCAATCTCTCCCGATGGATCCCGGGTTGTTGTGTCGGATACCTACGCGCTAAGAATGTGGGAAATACGCACGGGAAGGGAATTACCCAAGCTACAGGATCAAGAAATTCAGTGGGCATCCGCATTCTCGCCAGACGGCAAGTACGTCATCTCTGGGGGACGCGGCAAGATCAACTTATGGGAAGCGGAAACCGCGCGAAAGGTGTACGAAGTCGAAACTGCGGGTACCACATACATCAAAGCTGTGGCCTACTCACCCGACCGGCGCCACATTTCAGGGGTTTCAAGCTCGGCGGGCCCAACATTGCAGGTGTTTCGACTTCCAGCCAAGCTGTCCAAATGATCACCGCAATCGACAATCGATTGCCAGAAACCAGCGCCGTACTCGCCGCGGTTCTCTTTCGCATTCACATTCCGCGCTGCCTAAGTGTCGAGAACGATTGACGAGAGCATGTTCCTTGCTGCTCGTACCAATTTGTCTGGCTGGACGAGACTGGTAGACTAAACAGAACTGAAGAAAAGCCGTGATCCGAGTTGACCGCCTGTCTCGCTATCGCCTCACCACGACGCCGTTTCTGTCATGCCAATCCTCAGAATTATTCGAGGCACGGATGCTGGCAGAGAGTTTGATTTCTCCGGTCGCGAGGTCACGATCGGCCGCCTGCCCGTCTGTCAAATCGTTCTGCCCAGCCGCACGGTTTCTCGCCAGCATGCTCGAATCCTGTGCCATGAGGATCAGTTTGAAATCGAAGACTTGGGCAGTGTCAATGGAACCCGCGTGAATGGCCAGAGGATTCGCGGGCGCGCTCCCTTACAACCGGGCGACGAAATCAAGATTCACGACCTCGCGCTTCAATTCTTGCTTGAGTCGCCCGAAGCGGATGAAGCGGCGGAAGAACATGGTAGCACTCCCGCGACCGGGCCCGGCGAAGAATTGGTCCCCGGTGTGCATAGCACGATTGTTAGCACGGTGGATATCGCCAGTTCCGGTTCTCAGGAGGTCCAAGCCGACGCAAAACTCTCCGCCGTGCTGGAGATCAGTCGGGCGCTGGGAAGTTCGCTGAATCTGGACGAAATCCTCAACCGTATTCTAGACGGGCTATTCGAAATCTTTCCGCAGGCTCAAAAGGGCTACATCGTACAGATCGACGACTTGGACGAGAGCATGCCGCCGCGAGCGATCAAACATCGGGGAGACACCTCCGACACGATCTCGCCGGTGAGCATGTCGGTCGCGCGGCGAGTCATTCACGAAGCCGCCGCCTTTCTCAGCAGCGACGGCGATC
Organism: Planctomycetota bacterium; assembly: GCA_029259935.1. Next base: position 10,132 of record JAJDEH010000229.1, on the reverse strand, counting down.
ACGACGAATTGCTGGAAGATTACAATGCATCCGTGTTCGAGGAAGAGATCCGCTCGCTCATGTGCGCGCCGCTGATTGGTCCATCCAAGTTAGCCCAAGGAGTGGTCCAAATCGAGACCGGCGACCCTCAACATCCGTTTCAACCGGAAGACCTGCAAGTGCTGGCCAGCGTCGCCATGCTGGCGGGACAGGCGGTCGAATACGCCAATGTTCACAACTCGCTCGTGAAGCTCGAAGCGGAGAGCCGCGACATCGAATTGGCCAAGGGTGTTCAGCAGCGATTCTTGCCGCAGATTCGACCGAACGTACCCGGCTACGTCTTCTATGATTATTACTCGCCAGCCAACATGGTGGCCGGGGACTACTACGACTACATCAAGATGCCGGATGGTCGGTTGGCGATCGCGATCGGCGATGTTTCTGGCAAGGGCGTTCCGGCGGCGCTCATGATGGCTCGCCTGTGTTCGGACGTCCGTTACTGCTTACTTTCGACGCCATCGCCGGCGCGAGCCATGGGCAGCCTGAGCGAACAATTGGAAGTCGAACTTCGCGACGGCGCGTTCACGACGCTCTTGCTCTTGTTGCTGGATCCAAGGCACCACCGGGTGACTTGCGTGAACGCCGGGCATCCACCGCCCGTGGTCCTTCGAGCCGCCACGGGGTCGGCATCATTTCTTTCCTCCGAACAATCGGGACCACCACTGGGCGTCGATCCCAAGATTCCATACGACGAGCAACGGATTGACTTGGCACCCAACGATTTGCTATTGGCTTTTACGGACGGTATCCACGAAGCCTTCGATCCGGAAAAGAGAATGTATGGATTGAAGGCGATTACCGACGTTGTCGAGCGGTGTGATGGCCATCCAGTGCATGTGGGGCGTGCATTGATTTCCGATGTTCGCCGGTTCGCGCAGGGGCGACTTCAAAGCGACGATATGTGCGTGGTAAGCTTCGGACGCAGTCAGCCGGAAGCGATGAATGCGGGCCAGCAGGACCCAGAGAAGCAAGAGCGGCCCGTCGCTTAACGAACGACGAATTGGTGGCTCGCAAGAAAAAAAGCGAGGCCTCTGACGCACCAAGAACAATATGGTGTGCGTAATGGCCAGGGGCAAGGCAACCATTGCGCCGACATACATCAGAGGCCTCACGGGCCAGCTTGTTACCAACCAGTGGCAACGTCAATTCTTAATTGCAACCCTCATGCCGCCATTTCATAATTCGCAATCGCCGGCGTCTCCACTGGGCATAAGCCACAACACAGAAACGGTTTGCGAAAAGATTCAACAACGGGAACCCGTCCCAACATGGACTATCGGCAGTTGAACAGGTGTCTCAAATTACAACACTCGGCCTCGGCTTCGCTGTATCATTCTGCAACAGTGGCCCGAATGGCCCACCTCAACTCAACGCCTGTTTTGCGGTTAATCCAATTGCCTACTCACTCGGCCGATCTTGGCGCGTAAACCGCGATCATCGTAGAGTGTCATTGGCGATAACCTGACAGCCTTGCCCCACGGATAGACGGATCGGCTTGGTTGCGGCGAATATGGCGAAAAGGCACATAATGAGTTCCCGGCAGCTAACCTATATACCCGATTCCGCTCGACGAGTAGTAATCGCCGCCAATCCCAAATCGGGTCCCAGGTCGGGGCGGCCGATCGTCGATCAACTCGCCCAACTGCTGTCCGAACGGGATTTCGACGTCGTCGTTTCGACGGATATTCAGCAGACCGCACGCCATGCAGCGGAAGCGATGGAGCAAGGCCAACTGCGAGCCGTCGTCGCGGCAGGTGGGGACGGCACGGCGGGTTTGGTGGCTAACTACACCGAAGTCGGCGTCCCCATCGCGGTCCTTCCCTTGGGAACCGAGAACCTGTTGGCCAAATACTTGGGCGTAAAAGCCAACGCGGCGGCTGTCCGCGACATGCTTGAGACCGGCGCGACGGTACCGCTGGACATGGGCCGAGTGGGGGAGAAGCTATTCTTGCTCATGGTGAGCTGCGGTTTCGACGCGGATGTCGTTCGCCGATTGCACGCCGATCGCGACGGGCATATCCATCATTTGTCTTATGCCAAACCGATTCTCGATTCGATTCGTAATTATGAATACCCCGAGCTACGAGTATACTGCGACGACCAAGAACCCGTTTCAGCCCGCTGGTGCTTTGTATTCAATTTACCCTGCTATTCGATGGGTTTGCCTATCGCGCCCGGAGCGTCCGGGACCGACGGCCTGCTGGATGTGAGTACTTTTAAGGAGGGGTCGTTGTTAAGCGGCTTGATGTACCTTAGCGGCGTTCTGCTTGGACAGCATGAATCGTGGCGGGATTATGTTCGCCAGCATGCGCGTAAAATTCGCATCGAAGCAGATCAGGAAGTGCCTTTCGAGATTGATGGCGATCCCGGGGGTACGTTGCCCGTCGAAATCGAAGTCATCCCCGAGAGACTGACACTCATGGTGCCGCAAGCCTGGGCGGAAGCGCAGGGATTTCAAGTCGCCGAAGCTACCCAATGAGCTGAATTGTGCCTAACAACCCTGCCGCCGTTGGACCCTACCAGTGCGGGACACGTTGCCCGTTACTGCTGATCGCCGGTCCTTGTGTTTTGGAAAACGAAGATCTGGTACTGTCGATCGCCGATCGCCTGCGACAGATGACCGCCGATCTGGCGATTCAACTTGTCTTCAAGGGCTCGTTCGACAAAGCCAATCGGACCAGTATCGAATCCTATCGCGGCCCAGGACTCGACGAGGGCCTGCGCCTGCTGGAAATGGTAAAACAAAAGACCGGTCTACCGGTCACGACGGACGTCCATGAATCGCATCAAGCCGCGGCGGTCGGCCAAGTCTGCGACTTATTGCAAATTCCCGCTTTCTTGGCTCGACAAACCGATCTGCTGGTAGCCGCCGCCGCGACCAAAAAAGCCGTCAACGTAAAGAAGGGACAGTTCATGGCACCTGGTGACATGAAACACGTGGTGGACAAGCTCGAGTCGGCGGGCTGCTCGAATGTACTGCTGTGTGAACGCGGGACATTTTTTGGCTACGGCCGCTTGGTCAACGACATGCAGTCACTGCCGCTGATGCGACAGTTGGGGACGCCCGTCGTCTTCGACGCGACCCACAGTGTGCAGCAACCGAGCGGCTTGGGAGCAACCACCGGCGGAAATCGCGCGATGGTCGAACCGTTGGCCCGCGCCGCGACCGCGATCGGTATCGACGGCCTCTTCGTGGAAACGCATCACGATCCCGCCCAATCACCTAGCGACGGGCCCAACATGGTGCCCTTGCAAGAACTTCCCAAGCTGTTGAAAAGAATCCTCGCCATTCGAGAAACCGTGGAGAGCTTCATTGATTAGCAACGCTTCATTGATTAGCAACGCTTCATTGACTAGCAACGCTTCATTGACAAACAACACCGTAATCGCCCGCAAATTCCGTGGCGTGCTGCTTCGCACCTTGGGCGTGAACCTCTCTTTGGGCGTGGCCGCGCTGAGCCTCTGCCTTGGATTCAGCGGATGCCGGCCCCCGCAGGGCAACATACGCGTTGCAACAACCCAAACACAGGGAGACAAGGTTCGAGACGACTTCGCCGACTTTCTCAATGTTTGGAGCAACTTCAACGACTACGATCCAAGTACCGCCAGCCACTCCGTATTGCTAACACTGACGCGTTGGGCCAAGCAGCAGCATTCCGACCCCGACTGGGAGCCAACTCAGCTCGTGAACCGGCTGCCCGATCGCTTCGACGCACTTGAGTTGCGTCGCAACCTGGCGAAAATGGAATTCACGGCGCGCGACGTCGACTTCTTAAAAGAAACTCTCTGGATGAAGCAGATTTCCAGTTGGGTGTCCGACCCGTCACGAGTGCGCGACTTTCAGTACCTTGTCGACCGGGCGACCAAGGGGATGGACGACGAAGCCCGCGCCGAATTCGAGCGGACGGACGACCGATTGGCCACCGCGCTGACGATACTCGATTCCTCGCTTTCCGTTGAAGATGCCTATCAACTAGCCATCTGCTTGCGCCTTTTTGACTGGACCGTTCGCAACATTCAGTTGGACCCCGATCCTCAAAAGACGGACGACAAGACCGCCGGACCGAAGCCGGGCACGCCGAAGCAACAGGACGTGCTTACGCCCGGTCCCGGCGAACAGCACTACCCCTGGCAGATCTTGCTATATGGACGGGGCGACGCCAGCGAGCGCGCGCGAGTCTTCATCCATTTGGCTCGCCAAGTAGGTATTCCGGTGATCATGCTCGGCTATGACGACACCGGCCGAATCTCCAAGGCAACCGATTGGCTGCCGGCCGCTTACATCGGCGACCGCCTGTTTCTTTTCGACACCCGACTTGGCTTGCCGATCCCCGGAGAAAAGACACCGATCGCCACGCTCAGCGAAGTCAAACAGAATCCCGAATTGCTATCGGCCTTGAATTGGACCGAGGGCGATGGCGAAGAACTACTCTATCCGGTGACGGCCACCGAACTCACGGAACTGGTCGCCATGATCGATGTCGCGCCAGAGTTTCTGTCGCAAAGGATGCTGGCCATTCAACAGCGGCTCACCGGGGAATACAAAGCGGTGTTGACGTTCGATCCCGATCCGCTGGAGCAAGAACTGCGTGGGAAATACGGCTTTAGCGTCGGCCTATGGAATGCTCCCTATAAGGCCATTCTTTATCGCCGGCGACTCGAACATTTGGTTCGCGTGAACCCTCGAGCCGCCGCGTTCGTTTTTCAGTCAGAACAGATTTTCGAGGGATATCATTCGCTCGTTCAGGGACGGCTTCAATACTTCGAAGGACAGCTTCAGCGGCTTGAAGACGAAACCGTGGCCGGTGCCAAATCACACTTTCTCGATGCAAGAAACATTCGCGACGAGTATCTCAAAAACTTACATCAGGACGAAGCGTTGCAGAAAGCCTTTGGAATCGTGAAACAGAAAGACGAAGGCGGCGTTGATTTTCAAAGCCGCGTGCGACAGTTTCAAATTGCCTTTCTGTTGACCAAGGTCCACGCCGGCTACTGGCTTGCGCTGTCGCACTACGAAGGCGGCGACTACGGCGACGCCGCCAACTGGCTGAAGAGGGCCGAGAAAATGGAGAACAGCGTAATCTGGCGCGGGGGCATGACCTATAATCTCGGCCGCACCCACGAAGCTCTCGGACAACTCAAGGAAGCCCGCGAGATCTACTTCACGGACAACTCGCCCCAAAAGCACGGCAACCGTCTGCGCGGCCGTCTTCTGAGTGGCGACGATCCACCCCAATAGCGCGCCGTCCAGTTCTCCCTCAGTTGTCCCCATTGCCAAGGCATTTCTCCCCATGTGTTTCCCCTTGCGCTTCTCCCCCTTTGCCAAGGTGTCAGGGGGCGCGTTAAACCAGCCACGAGAGGGCGCGTTGAAATCGGCCATTTATAAAGGCCAAGATTCGTCAGATTGCCTCAAGCACGATGAGTGTAGGAGGTACTCATCATGGCGAATCAACTTTCGATGGCGAAGATCAACGCGATTCAGACACTTCACCAATCCGGACATTCCAACCGCAAGATCGCGCAACTGCTGGGGATCGATCGCGGCTCGGTGGGCAAGTATGTCCGCCAACTTCAAAACCCGCCGGACCACCCTTTAGGCGGTGCTCCGCCCACCGGGTCCGAGCCAGTCGGTCCACATCCGCCAGGCCCAGCGAGTGCGTGTCAGCCGTTTTCGGAGGTGATCCACGGCAAGCTAGAGCAAGGGCTCTCGGCGCGGCGGATCTTTCAGGACCTTCGAAGCGATCACGGATTCACCGGAAGTTACTACAGCGTGCGGCGGTTCGTGGGCAAACTGGAAGCGAAGCTGCCGTTGCCGGTGCGGCGGATCGAAACGGCAGCAGGCGAGGAAGCGCAAATCGACTTTGGCACGGGGGCGCCGGTGGTCGATGCCGATGGAAAGGTCCGCCGGCCGTGGCTGTTTCGGATTGTATTGAGCCACTCGCGCAAAGGCTACAGCGAAGTGGTCTGGCGGCAGACAAGCGACAACTTCATCGCGGCGTTGGAGAACGCCTTTCATTATTTCGGCGGTGTGCCGAAGCGGCTAGTAATTGACAACTTGAAGGCGGCCGTGGCGCGCGCCGATTGGTACGACCCGGAAGTGCATCCCAAGCTGCAATCGTTTGCCGCTCACTATGGTTCGGCGTTCGTCCCCACCAAGCCGTATACGCCGCAGCATAAAGGTAAGATCGAGAACGGCGTGAAGTACGCCAAGAACAACGCGTTGAAAGGCCGCCAGTTCAAGAGCCTTGCTGATCAGAACGATCATCTGTTGGAGTGGGAAAGCAGCGTCGCCGATACGCGGATCCACGGCACAACCAAGCAACAAGTCGGCAAGCTCTTCGAGCAGTCGGAACGAGGCGCGTTGTTGCCGCTGCCGCGTGATCGCTTTCCTTCCTTCCAGGAAGCTCGCCGCACGGTGAGCCGTGATGGTCACGTGGAAGTGGACAAGGCGTTCTACTCCGCTCCGCCCGAATATGTGGGCAGTCGTGTGTGGGCGCGATGGGACTCGCGGATGGTGCGTGTGTTCAATCGGCATTGGGAAGTGATCGCCGTCCACGCCAAGGCCGAGCCAGGTCGTTTCCGCACTGCGAGTCAACACATTCCCCAAGAAAAAGTCTCCGCCGTCGAGCGAGGCACGGACGCGCTGTTGCGGCCAATCTCGACGATCGGGCCACACACCAAGCAGTGGGCCGATGCGACGGCCCAGGTCCGCGGCATCCAGGCGGTGCGTGTTCTGGTCGGCTTAAAAGCACTGGCGGCCAAACACGATAGCGAAGCGATCGAGACAGCCTGCCAGACCGCACTGGCGCATGGCACCCATCGGCTGCGCACGATTCGTGAGTTGCTCAAACGCGGAGCTAGTGAGCAACAACAGCAATTCGACTTTCTCCAAGAGCATCCAATTATTCGTCCCCTGAGTGACTATTCACTCGCCTCTTTAACTGCCTTTCGAAAGGAAAGATTCCATGAACGTAAATCTTCGTGACGCTTTGAAACGTCTGCGTCTGAGTGGCCTCGTCGAGTCGCTGGAAGTTCGTCTCCAGGAAGCAACCGCCTCGCGACTGAGCCATGCCGAATTCCTGGAGCTGATTCTGCAAGACGAGTTGGCCGTGCGCCACGATCGCCTCGTCGCGCGGCGCACGAAATCCGCCGCCTTTCGCGACCAGAAACTGCTCGATGATTTCGACTGGCAGTTCAACGTATCGATCCGGCAAAAACAGATCTATCAAATGGCCACCGGCGACTTCGTCCGCAAGTGCCGCGATGCGATTCTGGTGGGACCTCCCGGCGTGGGAAAAAGCCACATCGTGCAAAGCGTGGGGCGCGAACTGATTCGCTCTGGATTCACCGTCTTCTATCGCAGCATCTTCGATTGCGTGCGGGACTTCCTGCACGACGAAGCCTTCGAAGGCCACGACAAAGTGATGGCCAAATATCTCAAGCCCGATCTGCTCATCCTGGACGACATGGGCATGAAGCAACTGCCCAAGAAGAGCGGTGAGTTTCTGTTCGAGATCACCATGCGTCGCCACGAACTACGCAGCACCATGATGACGTCGAATCGACCACTGGAAGATTGGGGCAAATTGATCGGCGACGTTCCCGCCGCCACCGCGATTCTGGATCGCTTCCTACAAGATGCGGAACTGATCGAAATCACTGGCCGCAGCTACCGGCTCAGAGGCAAAAACGCGGACGAGTCCAAACCGGCCAAAAACGCCCCACAAAAAAAGAAAGCGGATTAGGTTTTTTAAGGCATGGCTGGACAAAAGTATGCGTTCTGGTGCGACCCAGAAAAACGCCCGACTCAAAACGAGTCAGGCGCTCGGATGGCGAAAACATACTTCCGCCCAGACTTGGCTATCCCTCGCGAAGTTGCTCCTCAGCAGAGCTTCGTTCCGTTTCACCAAGCAATGGCATGTTAGTCGAGACCTCTGAAGAGTCAAAACCAGCCAAACGCGCCCACCGGGTATGGCACAATCAGAAACGATTAGCAACAATGCTCAACAGTCGACAACCGTTCACCTGTCGATTTTGACGCGCCCATCTCTGGCCGGTTCTAACGCGCCCCACGACAACCAAGGGGTTGATCCCCTTTTGTCTCTCCACTTTGCCAAGGGGTTTATCCCCTTTTGTTTCTCCCCCTTGCCAAGGGGGAGCTAGAGGGGGTCCGTCTGCCTCTTCCGCGCCAACCACTCCTACTTCCAAGCAAACGACTGGCCCGTCAGTTGTTCAAATGCCTCAATGTATTTCTCGCGAGTCTTAGCGATCACTTCGTCAGGCAGTTCCGGCGGCTCGCTGTTCTTATCCCAATCGGTGGTTTCCAAATAGTCGCGCACAAACTGCTTGTCGAACGAGGGCTGCGCCTGGCCCGCTTCGTAAAACTCCGCAGGCCAGAACCGAGAACTGTCGGGCGTCAGCACTTCATCGATTAGGATGAGCTGTCCGTCGTGCACTCCCCACTCGAACTTGGTATCGGCAATGATGATTCCCTTTTCCGCCGCCAATGCCGTGCCGCGCTGATAGATATCGACACTTCGTCGCCGCAGCTCTTCGGCCGTTTCCGCGCCAACGATCTCGATCATCCGCTCAAAGGATATATTAACATCGTGCCCCGATTCTTCTTTCGTGGCCGGAGTGAAAATGAATTCGTCCAACTTGGAACTGTTCACCAATCCAGCCGGCAGCGAGATACCGCACACGGTTTGATTGTTTTGATATTCCTTCAAACCCGATCCACTCAAGTATCCGCGAACGACACATTCGACCGGCACCACTTCGCACTTGCGGACGATCATCGAGCGCCCGTCGAGGTATTCCGCGGTCAGCCCGTCGGGAATCGTGATCGACCTGACATCGGTCGAAATCAGATGATGGGGCACGTCCAGCACATCAAACCAGAACTTGCTAATCTGCGTCAGCACGCGGCCCTTATCGGGAATGTCGTTGGGCAGCACCCAATCAAAGGCGCTAATACGGTCGCTGGCCACCATCAGCAAGCGATCGCCGAGATCGTAAAGGTCGCGAACCTTTCCTTGACGCAACATCGATACCGACATAATGGATTCCTTTTTCGCCTCTCAATTCGTCACGCGGCCCGCCGTCACGAAGACGGCCAATACTAGCAAAGAGGGTGTGCAACGAACAGGACTTGGCCGGGCGAACTACGCGTTACTTTCCTCACCCATGCATTATACGAACGCAAGCCACGATGCGGCTAGTGCTTGTTTTTGCACACAAAGGTACAGAAAAGCTAAGCCTTTTCCTTGGTGCCTTCGTGTCTTCGCGCCTTGGTGCGAGCCATAATCAGGCAACCAACATTCCGCCAATCGGTTCACGCAAAGCGGGGCAGCTCGACCCGTGTAACATACGAGCGACCGCCTGCTGGATACCGTTCGGTTCTTCATTTCACTGCCCAAATGAAAACACTCAAAGGAGTTACCACAACGCCGAGTCCGTCCTGACTCAGCGAATCAAACTAAAAACGTTTGCAATCTTGCAAGCGTTACAAACCGAGCAGGCGCATAGTTCTCCCCGTCACCGTAAACGGCGTTTCACAAAATGTGCCTTTGGCCCCATTGGCTTTTGAGGGAAATAACCTGGCGAAGTCATGCTTGCCCCGCGCCACGGAAATGTCGCCACGAAAATGGCGATCACCTACCCTCTGCATCCATTTTACAAAATCGAGTGCGACCCGTACACCATTGATTTGATGGACCAACGAAGCCCACGAAAACTGACGATCCGCGTTGACCAACCAGCAACAGCCCGCTGTTCTGTTGATCGAACGTAGCAATACAAAGCTCGTTGATGGACGGCGGAATAATTGAAGATAGGGTCGCCAATTCATCTCAACCGGAAGACGGACAAGAAATCATTCTGCCAAGCTCTTCATTTAGGCAAAAGCCCGTCGCGGTGATTCGTGAACGAGATCACGTTTTCCCTTTTTTCATTGCAATTAAAATATGGGGGCCCTTTTCGGACGCCCTTTAAACTATGGTCGCGGTAGGAACGGCTCTCTCGAGCCGCCCCCCGCGCAGATCCGTACGTGAAGAACTACCTCATACGGCTCCTCCCTCGGGTACCACGGTCA
>JAJDEH010000228.1 GCA_029259935.1 Planctomycetota bacterium | reverse complement strand
GGTTAGCCGCCAACCCCACGCATGTTTGGACGATCGACTCGCTTCGTCGTGCAGAACGCAAGGATCAAGAGCGGCGGCGGTGTGGCAAGCATTAACCGATCCGGCCCTTCCAGGCAAGATGCACTTCACCGTACGCTCACGGTCGAACCGTCATGTGTCATTTAGAAGATTGGCCGAAGCGACCCATGAGTGACCCTCTTGGGGCAGAAATCCACTTTGCTAAGCTGCGTCGGCTTCATCGACCTACGCTGCTTAGGAGTTTCACTCCGAACGCATGAAGCCAAATCGCGTTTGTGCGTCGGCCTTCTCGCCGATGCGAGTTAGCGAAGCCGCAATTCTTGGCCAAAGTCAATTCCGACTGGCTCGCTAAGGTGTGCGAGCAAGGCATCACTTGACCGTGATGTAGTAGTTGTTGAAAAAGTCGTGAGCGAGTTTTTCGACACGAACTTCAGCAAAGCCAGCGTCCTTGAGCATCTTGAGGGCCAGTTCTTCACCCCAGACGGTTCCTAGCCCCTCGCCGCCTTGAGCCAACGACACGGTCATGCAATGCATCGTCGAAATCGCGTAGAGAAACGGGCCGATCGGGTGATCGATGTTCTTCTCGACATAGCTCGAGGCGCGAATGTCCTGCATCAGGAACGTTCCACCAGGCTTGATGGTGCTGTATACCTGGTCCAACACGGTGGCCGGCGCTTTCTGGTCATGGATCACATCGAACGCGGTCACCAAGTCGTAGCAATCCGGCTCGTTGAGCCGAGTGATGTCACGACTGTCGAATCGGATATTCCCCAACGACAATTGGTCGGCTTCGGCTCGAGCGGCGGCAACGGCGTCGTCGCAGAAGTCGTATCCGGTAAATCGGCTATTGGGGAAGGCGTCTGCCAAAGCGCATGCGGCTTTGCCTGAACCACAACCGATGTCCAGAACGTCAATACCCGCCTGAAGCTGGTCTCGCAGCCCCGGCACGAGCGGTAGGATATGATCCATCAGCGCCGCAACAACGTTTTGCGCACTGTCGGCTGCCATCACTTCGTGGAACCGGTGAAAGCAATCATAGTGCACGCCGCCACCATGGTGGAACTTGTCGATGACCTCCGACTCGACGTATCCGAGAACGCTCGTCCATTGGTGAGTCACGGCGATGTTCTCGGGAGAATACTGCCGGGTAAGCCACCGAGCGTGTTCGGCGGGCAGGTGATAGATTCTGGCATCCGGCTCGTAGATTACGACGCTGCCGGTGACCATCGCACCGAGCCACTCTCGGACGTAGCGCTCTTGAAGACCTGACTCGTCAGCGATCTGCTGGGAAGTGGAGGGCGGAAGCGAGGCCATCGTGTCGAACATCCCTGTGCGGTGGCCAATAGAAATCATCATCGACAGAGACGCCTCGTTGAGCATGGCTACCATGCGCTCAGCAAAAGCCTCGCTCCGCTGCTGGTGAAATTCCGAACGGACGTCGGTTGTTACTGCGGTCATGATCGTCTCCTGCCGTATAATGTTGAACTAACAATGGTTACCTGCTCGACACCGGTACTATACGGTCGCCAACGCGTGAAATCGGTTGACTGTTGGTCAACTTCAGGTTGACTTGTGGTAAAGTTGAGACAAACGTCGCAAGGAAATGCCATCCCAAGGAAATCTGCGTTGAGCGAAGACACCACCGACAAGTCGGCGCGGCAGTTGTTCGGCGACGGGCAAGCCGCTACGAAGACCCGAGAGAAACTTTTGGACCGGGCTACGGATCTCTTTTACACCTACGGCATTCACGCGGTTGGTCTCGATCGGATTCTCAAGGAAGTTGGAGTCACCAAGACTACGTTCTACAACCACTTCGAGAGCAAGGACGAGTTAACGTGTGAGGTACTGCGACGGCGACACGCCTGGGAATTCGATTGGTTCGTGAAGGCCGTCGGCGAAATTAGCGAGGGGCAGCCGCGTTCTACCTTGACTGCCGTATTTGACGTGCTGCACAAGTGGTTCACCGACCCGGATTTTCGCGGCTGCCAGTTCATCAACGCCGCGGCTGAGTTCCCATCCCCCAATGACCCCGTGCATCGGGAAGCGGCACGGCACAAACTGGAAACGCGCAAGTTGCTACGCGACACCGCCACGGCAGCGGGCGCGACCGATCCGGATGAGCTAAGCGATCAACTCATGGTCCTCATCGAAGGCGCGATCACGTTGCGGCAGGTAGTCGGCGACGATCAGGCGGCCGCCACCGCGCGCAAAATTGCTCTGACACTCGTCGATCGAGCGATCGCGGCGAGTTGATCGCCTGAGTCTCCATCATTTGAATGCGTCGTCGATCAAAGCTAGGTCGAGCAACTGGTGGCAAACGTCCGATGAGTGTGAAATTCAACGCGGATCGAATTGGACCGCTGGCTCGAACAGCTTCTTTGTGCGTTCGGTTGCATCATCCGCCCGCTGGTAGAGCGCGTCACAAGTCCCAGCGGCAGGTTCACCTACTGCGATTCAAGCACGTGAATTGTGTAGTCCGAGTGATATCATACCCGTGGTATTGGAGTGCTGAGTTGGTGACCGATGCCGAACATTGCGGCATGAATTACCACGTACACAATTCAGCACGACTGCCAGTCTACTTTGACAGCTCGATATTGTTCGGGCAGTTGTTCCTTTGCCTCGGCAATAGAATCGTAGACAGCGTCTTGAGTAGTATTCCAGCTCCAATCGCAGGAGAATCGGTAAAACTGAATATTGTCGTATGTCGCAATTGCCAATCCGAAAATCTCTGGCGGTTCCGCACCGGGTACTTCGCCAAATGGAGAGGAACCAGACCACGCCCACTCAACGACACGTGCTCCGTCGATTTGGTCGGGTGGCTTCATGCGATTATCTTCCTCCGTTTTCTACGGTTGGGTTAGTTGCCTGACATAAGATACGGCAAAGTCCATGTTTCGCTAAGACGCGTGGGCTTCATCGTCCGACGCTGCCGACGAGTTTCACTCCGACGCGTCGTAGCCGACTTCTATTCAAGGTCAATGACGATGTGTCATATGCACTTTCGGATGTGCTAGTACGGCTGTCAAACTGATTGACCGAGTGACGAAGTCCATCGCTTGGCTGGCTTGAGAATGACTATGCCACCCGCTAGGCTAGGGCTTGCTGAAGAAGCGTATCTTTAATAACAAGTTAGCCCAGCACTGTTTTCAAATGGAGCGTCGATTGAAACAATCACTAGGTTTGGTCACACTCGTGGTCCGTGACTACGATGAAGCGATGCATTTTTTTGTTGGGAAGTTGGGGTTTCGACTTGTGGAAGATACATTTGTGCCCGAACAATCCAAACGATGGGTTGTTGTTTCGCCACCTGGCGTGTCGGAGTGCCAATTATTGCTTGCTCGTGCATCGACACCAGAGCAGCACACTTGCATTGGTTCTCAGACCGGTGGCCGCGTTTTTCTGTTTCTTCATACGGATGACTTTTGGCGAGATTACGAGTCTTACAAAACCAAGGGCGTTGAGTTTGTCCGTGAGCCAAAACAAGAGCCTTATGGCACGGTCGCTGTGTTTCGCGACTTATATGGAAATATGTGGGATTTGCTTCAGCCTACAGAAGCACCGGGATGAGAAACGCACATTGCTAACACGCGTCGGATTCATTGGCCGAAGTTTCTTCGACGATTCACGCCGACGCAGCCTGGAGACGGCGGTGCCGTGGGTGTCGGACGCCTCCGAGAGCTAGTTCGCGTCTGGTTGTCCAACCGACCGGCCCGCAGTACGGACTTGAGGGTCGCCTTCCGGTTTTCGCTTGTTGTCGAGCTTCGGATGTTGGTGAGCGTACGGTGAAGTGCATCTTGCCTGGAAGGGCCGGATCGGTTAATGCTTGCCACACCGCCGCCGCTCTTGATCCTTGCGTTCTGCACGACGAAGCGAGTCGATCGTCCAAACATGCGTGGGGTTGGCGGCTAACC
>JAJDEH010000227.1 GCA_029259935.1 Planctomycetota bacterium | reverse complement strand
GGATCACTACCACACGGTCGATGAATACGGGCGCGAAGTTCGCCCCTACGGCGAGTGGAGATTTCCCTACCGTCCGTTCAGCGTCCCTTACCAGGCTTGGGGACCCCAGCCCGGCGGCTTCGGCTATGGCGGTTATGGCCGCGGCGGGCTTGGCAATCAGGGGGGAATCGGCAGTCCGTTCGGACCCTTTGGCGCGGTCAACGGAGCTGGCTTTCCGCCGCCCTGGAACGACGGCAGCTATCCTGATGTGCGCCGGACCCAACTCCCACCCCGGCCACTTCCGGTCCCGAGTGTTAACTTGAACAGCAATGTCACCGGCAATGACAATAACGTCAACGTGAACACGCCATAGAGCCAAGGGAAATTCGCCGCACGCGGTCGCCCCTATCTGCTTGCCGGATTCGTGGGTGAACGGTTAGAATTGCGAGGAGTCGGGCCACCAGGTCCGATCCATCTTGTCGGCCGACAGGTTGGCGCAAGGAGTGGAGTCAACCGAAATGGAACACCTCTCGCCTTTCATCATCGTCACCGCTGCTCTCTTGGGTGGAGCAGTATTGGCCGCGCTGCTCGTCTTTGGCTGGCGGGTGTTGCGGGTTCATCAAGCTCGCCGCTCGCTCTTTCGCGGCAAGGGCCAATTCCATTTGCGACGTGAGTGGTTGGAGGCCGAGTTTCTGACCATCGCTTCCCGCAGCGGCAAACCTCGGGGACTGGAGTGGTCGGATTGCGACTTTCATGACGACGTTTCTTTCGCCCGCGATCGCGAACGAAATCAATTGTGTGCGTTGGTGGGCGTCGCCATTTCATTCGAAGCGATCGAAGGCGGAGGAATGGAAGACAACCCCAACGTCGAAAATCTCAAGGCGGGTACCGCGGTATTCCGCTTCGACGGGAAGAAGTGGACAACGGATGGACGCGCTCTGTTGAACCTGGAACCCGATGAAGCCATTCAGCGGTTGCACAACGAATTGGAACCCGTCGACTGAAGCCGTTCCGCCCGGGCCTGCCCGCGAACAAGATGGCGTTGCCTTACCAACGCCGCCGTCAGGTATCTAGGTTTCCGACGCAGGCCAACGCGACCATCAGTCGATGATCTTGTTGATCGGATATTCAACGACGCCCTTCGCGCCGGCGGCTTTAAGTTCCGGCACGATCGAACGGACCACGAATTCCTCCACGATCGTGTTGACGTCGACCCAATCTTGATCCGACAACGAGGAAATGGTCGGCTTTTGTAACGCGGGCAGTTTCGTCAACACATTGTGCAGATCGTTGCGATGCACGTTCATCATCAGGCCGACTTTTCCTTCGGCCGCCAAGCACGACTGCAACATCAAGGCGATATTGTCCAACTTGGTTTTTTTCCACTCGTCGTCCAATGCGTTCCGGTTGGATATGAATCGCGTCGTGCTTTGCAGCACCTCATCCACGATACGCAAGTCGTTGGCGCGCAGCGAGCTGCCCGTTTCCGTCACCTCCACGATCGCGTCGGCCAGTCGAGGCGGCTTGACCTCGGTCGCTCCCCAGGAAAATTCGACCTTCGCGTTGACACCGTGCTTTTCCAGAAATCTCTTGGTCAAACCAACCGCTTCGGTGGCGATGCGTTTTCCTTCCAGATCCTTCACGGACTGAACGGACGAATCATTAGGCACGCATAACACCCAGCGGACGGGTCGGCGGCTGACTTTGGAAAAGACTAGTTCGCAAATCTCATGCACGTCGGCCTGAGTCTCCAAGATCCAGTCGTAACCGGTGATCCCCGCATCCAAGATGCCTTGCTCGACATAACGAGCCATTTCTTGGGCGCGAATCAGCAAACATTCAATTTCATCATCGTCGATCGTGGGATAGTACGAACGCGACGAGAACTTGATGTTGTAGCCGGCCTTTTGAAACAGCTCCGCCGTTGCTTGCTGAAGACTGCCTGCCGGAATTCCTAATTTCAAGATTTGATCGGGCATGGATTGGGTCATTTTTTGTAGACCTCGGCTGGGTCAAACAGACGCTCGCCGACGGTTTCCACTTGGCTAGTGTCACGATCAATTCGCCGGAAGAAGCAGCTTCGATAGCCTTCGTGACAAGCCGCCCCGCCCACTTGCTCGACCTTTGCCAGCAACGTGTCCGCATCACAGTCAAAGAAAATTTCTTTCAAATTCTGAACGTTGCCACTTTCCTCGCCCTTGCGCCACAGCTTTTGGCGGCTACGGCTCCAGTAACAGACGCGGCCGGTTTTCAGCGTTTCGTCGTACGCCTCCTGGTTCATATAGGCCAGCATCAATACATCGCCCGAGGCGTCGTCTTGGGCGATGACGGGAATCAGTTCACTTTTTTCAAAATCTGGGCCGTTCACGGTGTTTCCTGCCGAATTGCTGAATTTTTCAGTACACTGGACTGGTTGCCAAGATAAGGTAGCAGGAGATTTTGGCCAACACCAGGAGCCTGCCGGGGCCTCGCTGGGTCGGATCGTGCGTCCGGTGGCTCGCCGAATTTGGCACGACAGGCAATCAACTCGCCAATCACGCCGTTCACTTCGCCCTTCCAATCTCATCGCGGCCAATCTCATCGCGGCCCAAGCATCGTAATGCAGTGCGACAGCATCTTTGTGACTCCAGATGGCACGGGCAGGGCCAGGACATGAGAAGTGGGTCTTCGAGGGTGTTCTGTTGATCGTGGAACCATCGGAACAACGCCCCTTCGCTTTGCCATGGACAACGTCCGATTGGCAAGACCGTGAACGATGGCGTAAAATAAGGCCCGGGATGTACCACTCCAACGCAATTGAGAACAACGAGGTACTACCCAAAAAGCAAGAAACGCGAGAGTGGCGGAATTGGCAGACGCCCTAGATTTAGGATCTAGTGCCCTCACGGGCGTGCAGGTTCAAGTCCTGTCTCTCGCACTGCTTGGCACAGAAGGACTTAGGAGACAACACTCCTGAGTCCTTTTTTCATGCTCCAACATGATCGGGGGCAAATCGGGGGCAGCGTTGCACTTGCGTTGCAGTTGCGTCGCTGGTTTTCCGTCATCGACGGCGACCATATTGAAAGTTGCTGTCACATCGATCATGGAGTACGTCATGGCTTGGCTCGAAGTACCCCCATCCGGCATCTATCACGTCGGATTTCGTTTCAACGGCCGGAAGCATAAAAAGTCGCTCGACACTGATAATGAAGTGGAAGCGAAGGCTGCCATTGCCACGCTTGAACTCAATCTTCGGCTCTTCGACCGGGGTCGTCTCGACATTCCTTCCGGTACAGACATTCCCGCGTTTCTTCTCTCCGATGGTAAGGTTAACGGCACTGTTCCCACGGCACCTAGCAGCAGCAACACTCCCCCACCCTCGCTTTCCCTCGCCACCGTCTTTCAGCAGTTTTTCGCTTCTATCCCCGAAAGCAATCTCGAAGACAACACGCTGGCATGCATGCACATCCACGAAAAGCATCTCCTCCGTGTCCTCACTCCCGACTTCGATGTCGCCAGACTCACGCTTCAAGATCTTCAACGCTACGTCTCCAGGAGAGCCAAAGAGCACACCTTGTTTTTTGACAACGACGATTCCAATGGAAAACGCCGCAAACGTACGAACGTGACCGCCGCGACGATCAAGAAGGAAATCGTCACGTTGGGAACCGCATGGCGATGGGCCAGCAGCGTTCCTCTAGTCACCGGTCCCTTTCCGCGTAAGGGGCTTCGATTTCCAAAGACCAAAGAAAAACCGCCCTTCCAGACTTGGGACGAGATTGAGCGGCAGATTAACCAGAACCAACTTACGGGCCGCGATGCCGCCCTGCTGTGGGACGCCCTCTATCTGCGACGGACCGAGATCGATGCCATGCTCTCCCACGTGAAATCTGCAGCCTTGTTTCCTTTCATCTATCCGATGTTTGTCATGGCAACGCACACCGGAGCCAGACGCAGCGAACTTCTTCGCTCACAGCCAGCGGATTTCGACTTCGACGCGGGCGTGGTCACCCTCCATGAAAAGAAGCGTGTGCGAGGCAAACTGACCACCCGCCGCGTCGACATGTCCCCCACTCTCCGTACGGCCATGCTTCACTGGTTTGAGAACGACCATCCAGGAGGCTCGCATACCTTCTGTCACTCGACGTCAATCCGGCGAAGCCGCACTCGTACCAAACGCTCGCAGCCGGTCACGCGGGACCAAGCCCATGACCACCTCCAGCGAACACTTGCAGGGAGCAGGTGGGAGAAGATTCGTGGCTGGCATTGCTTCCGACACAGTTTTATCAGCAACATGGCCTGCAATGGCATCGACCAGCGGATCATTGACGAGTTCGTCGGTCACACGACCGAAGAGATGCGTCGTCGCTACCGCCACCTATTTCCGGATGTGACGAAAGCAGCCATGGACAAGGTGTTTGGATAAGGACGGAGATCTCAACATTGGCCACCATGGACACAGCCGGCGTGGTCCTCACCTAGCCACCAGGCCACTTTCATTTGAGCTAGTCCCCTGCTCCAAGGATCACAACCGCTGTCTGAGAATGCTCACCGTGACATCACGGGCAGGCCACCGTGGCGTCGCAATCGGCGATCCCCTACTCTAGCCAGCGGCACCACCTCAATCCACGCCGTCGAACGTCCATCTGGCCTAGATCATGACTCGACTCAAATCGCCCAATGCACCATCGATGAACCTCGGTCATGAGTCCCCTTCTCCCCGCGCCCCAAGGTCAAATTCACGACATATGACGCCATCAGCCAATCAAGCCGAATCCCCTGCCGGCAGGTCATGATGGTTCAATGAAACAACTTGAACCTGCATCAGGCTTAGTTCCTGTTTTGCACTTTTCGTGACTGGTATTGGCGCGAAAAAGGCGGCCCGTGACAATTGAAATTGACCATCTTACCTTTCAATTTCTCTGGCACGGAAGCCGCCTACGATGGAACTTACCAGTTCGTTCGAGT
>JAJDEH010000226.1 GCA_029259935.1 Planctomycetota bacterium | reverse complement strand
ACTCGAACGAACTGGTAAGTTCCATCGTAGGCGGCTTCCGTGCCAGAGAAATTGAAAGGTAAGATGGTCAATTTCAATTGTCACGGGCCGCCTTTTTCGCGCCAATACCAGTCACGAAAAGTGCAAAACAGGAACTAAGGGGGCGATCCGTTCATCTCGGCAGGCGAACGATTGCCGCCCTGCGCGGCCCGAGTTAAACTATTGGTTCAGGATGTCAACCGCGCCGTAGTCTCCTTGGGGCCACTGAGGCGGCGTTTTCGTGCCACGTAACGACCCACCGATCCCTCTTCTTTTCTCGGATAACCCTATGCTTTTTCCCAAGTTCCGTATCTTCACGATTGCTTTCGTCTGCAGCCTGAGCTTCCTTGGCGGTTCGCTTCACGCCGAATCCGCCAAGCTTGAACTTCACAAGGGCGACCACGTGTGCTTGATCGGCAACACGCTGCCCGAGCGGATGCAGAATTTCGGACATTTCGAGACACTGCTTCATGCTCGCTTCCCCCAGCACGAGTTGGTCGTCCGTAACTTGGGCTTCTCCGCCGATGAAGTTCGGTTCCGCCCCAGGTCGATGAATTTCGGCGCGCCGGACGATTATCTCTCGGCGTTGAAAGCGGACGTGATCCTGGCATTCTTTGGGTTCAACGAATCGTTTGCCGGTGAAACGGGTCTCGGACAATTCAAGACCGAGTTGACGGATTTCATTCAGCACACCAAGGGCCAAAAATACAACGGCCGGTCCGCGCCACGATTGGTACTCATCTCGCCCATCGCGCACGAGGATCTCGACAACCCCAACCTGCCCAGCGGCGAAACGACGAATGAAAACCTGGCCCTGTATGTCAAAGCGATGGCCGCGGTGGCCGACAAACATGACGTACCGTTCGTCGACTTGTTCTCGCCCACCGGTAAGTCGATGGGAAAATCGAATGCGGCCTGGACGTTCAATGGTGTACATCTGACCGACCATGGATACGCCCAACTGGCACCGATCCTTGACGAGGCATTGTTCGGACCCGCGATGGGCCGCAAACAAGCAACCACGAAGCTGCGCGCCGAAGTCAACGAGAAGAATTTCTTTTATTTCCACCGCTATCGAGCGGTCAACGGTTATTACATTTACGGCGGACGTTCGGAGCGTCCCAACGGCAACCCACCGTTTACGGATGCCTATGTGTTGGAAAATGAACGTGGCAAGCTGGACGACATGGTCGCCATCCGCGACCAGCGCATTTGGAAAGTGGCGCGAGGCGAGTCCGTACCGGCAACCATCGACGACAGCAAAACGCGAGCGCTGATGGAAGTGCCCACCAACTTCACGCAGCCGATTGAAATCTTGCCGCCTGAAGAAGCCCGAAAGAAACTTGTCATCGCCGAAGGTTATGAAGTGAATTGCTTTGCCAGCGAAGTCGACTTTCCGGATCTGCAGAACCCAGTGCAGTTGACGTTCGACACCAAGGGCCGCTTGTGGGTCTCGACGATGCCCGACTATCCGATGTTCCAGCCGCCCAACAAACCCAATGACCGAATCTTGATCTTTGAAGATACCGATGGCGATGGCAAAGCCGACAAACAAATCGTGTTTGCCGACGGCTTGCACGTACCGACAGGATTTGAACTCGGCGACGGCGGCGTGTATGTGGCCCAACAACCAAACGTGATGTTCTTGAAAGATACCGACGGCGACGACGTGGCCGATGTACGCAAGTTGGTCCTGCACGGTTTTGATTCGGGCGACAGCCACCATTCGATCGGCGCTTTCACCTGGGGGCCAGGCGGCGCGCTGTACATGCACGAGGGGACCTTTCATCATTCGGCGGTCGAAACGCCCTACGGTCCCGTCCGCAACGCGCATGGCGGCGTCTATCGCTATCATCCGATGACCGAAAAACTGGAGACGTTCGTCCACTACAATTTCGCCAATCCGTGGGGACATGTATTCGATCGCTGGGGCCAGAACTTCGTGGCCGATGCGTCGGGCGGCGCGAATTATTGGGGAACCGCCTTCTCGGGCAAAGCGCCTCAGTTCACCGGACAGGAGGACTTTGGTCCGTTCAAGTTCGCCCACCAAGAGAAGCTGGAGCAGTTCATCGTCAAGCGCGTCCGTCCGACGGCCGGCTGTGAGATCGTTTCCAGCCGCCACTTCCCGCCCGAGGCGCAGGGCAACTTCTTGTTGAACAACTGCATCGGCTTTCAAGGCATCTTGCAGCATACGGTCAAGGACAACGGTTCGGGATTTGTTGGTACGGAAATCGAACCGCTGCTCTATTCGACCGACCGCAACTTCCGGCCGACCGATCTCCAATTCGGTCCCGACGGCGCGCTCTATGTAGTCGATTGGTTCAATCCGCTGGTCGGCCACATGCAACACAATCTTCGCGACCCCAATCGCGATCACACACATGGGCGTGTCTGGCGCGTTACTTACAAGGGCCGCGACTTGGTCACTCCACCCAAGATCGCCGGCCAGCCGATCCCGGCCTTGCTCGATCTGTTGAAAACCTATGAAGATCGAACTCGCTATCGCGTGCGGCTGGAACTGCGCGAGCATCCAGCCAAGAAAGTCGTTGCCGAACTTGAGAAGTGGATCGCCAACCTGGACGAAAAGGACGACGCCTACGAACATCATCTGTTGGAAGCGCTGTGGGTTCTTCAGCATCATCATGCGGTCGACGAAGACCTGCTCGACCGCGTGCTGCGTTCGCCCGACTATCGCGCTCGGGCGGCGGCAACGCGCGTGGTTGGATATTGGCGACAGCAGTTGCCCGACGCCATCGATAGGCTGCGAGCGCGGGCCAGTGACCAGCATCCGCGTGTTCGGGTCGAAGCCGTGCGGGCTTGCAGCTTTTTCGAAAGCGCCCAAGCCGCCGAAGTCGCCTTGGATATTCTCAAGCACGACCGCGACTACTATTTGGATTACGTGCTGCGGCACACCATGCGGCGGCTCGAACCGTACTGGAAGCCGGCCGTCGCGGCGGGCCGATCGTTTGCCGAGGATAATCCTGCCGGTATCGAGTATATCCTGGCCAGCGTCAGCACCGACGAACTGGTCAGCATGGCCCGCAGCAAACCGGTTTACGTCGCGCTGCTCTCTCGTCACGGAGTGATTCAAGACCACCGCCGCGAGGCCGTTGCAGGATTGGCCAAAGCGAACGGAACCGACGTGATCACCGAATTGCTGTCGGCCATCACGCGGCTCGACAAATCCGATTCCGATCACGCCGGCCACGTGCTTCACGACTTGGCTCACATGCTGACGATGCAGCCCGCTTCGGACTTTTCCAAGTACCGAAGCAACATAGAAGAAATGGCTGCCGGTTCTCGCCAGCCGATTACCCGGCAAATTGCTTTTGTCACGTTGATCGCCAGCGACAAGTCGGTTGATGCCGTCTGGCAACGAGCATCGCGCGAGGTCAACACGCTGCGCGACCTTGTCGACGCCGTGCCGTTGATTGAAGACGCCAAGCTGCGTACCGCGATGCACGCCAAGGTCGAGCCGCTGCTGCACGGCCTGCCAGACCGGCTTGCAAAAACGATCGATGCAAACAAAGGAGCCTCGGGTCGTTTTGTCCGCATTGAATTGCCCGGCAACAAGCGCACCCTGACGCTGGCCGAGGTACAAGTCTTCAGCGACGGAAAGAACATCGCCCGCCAAGGCAAGGCCAAGCAGTCCAGCGTCGCCTCCCAAGGCGCGGCCCGTCGCGCCATCGACGGAAACACAAGCGGCGTGTTCAACGAGAAAGGCCAAACGCACACCAAGAACCAAAAGAACCCCTGGTGGGAACTGGATCTTGGGGCGGAGCATCCGGTCGAGTCGATCGTCGTCTGGAATCGCAGTGAAGACAACGGCAAATTTTCCAACCGGTTGGAAGGATTCACGATTCAATTCCTGGACCGAAATCGCAAGCCTGTCTTTGCCAAGAACAAAGTCACGGCACCGGTTGAAAGCAAGAAGTTTGAACTGGCCGACGACCCGGCAAAGAAAATGCGCCGCGCCGCCATCAACGCCGTTACCTATATGCCCGGTCACGAAGTCGAAACGTTTCGCACGCTGTCCCGATTCGTCGCCAACGGGAATCTCAGAGTGCCCGCCATTCGCGGCCTCGCCCGGCTGCCGAAAAACAAGATGCCGCGCAAGGAAGTTCGACCACTGATCAACAATCTGATTTCCTATATCGAAACTGTTCCGGTCGACGAGCGGACCACGACCGGTGCCATGGACGCTTTGCAACTGGGCAATGACCTGGCGTTGCTGCTGCCTTCCAAACAAGCCAAGGCCCTCCGATCGAAGCTTGGCGAACTCGGCGTGCAAGTGATTTTGATCCGCCCCGTACCGCACAAGATGCAATACGATCGCAAGGACATCTTTGTCGAGGGGGGCAAGCCGGTCGAAATCGTCTTTGAAAACATCGACATCATGCCCCACAACCTGATCATCACTCAGCCCGGCGCGATGGCCGAGGTGGGCGTCTTGGCCGAGCGGATGGCGACTTCGGCGGATGCCTTCGCCAAGCACTTCATTCCCGATTCGCCCAAGATTCTGCACGCCACGCGAATGTTGCAGACGCGCCAAAGCCAGCGGCTGCAATTGGTGGCGCCGACTGAACTGGGCGAGTATCCCTTTGTCTGCACGTTCCCCGGCCATTGGCGAACCATGTTCGGCACGATGCACGTGGTCGAAAGTTTGGAAAATATTCCGCTGGAACTGTTGGAACCGACCACCGAACCCGGCGCGCCGATTCGCAAGTTCGTCCAGCAATGGACCATCAAGGACCTGGTCGGTTCCCTGAAGCAAGCCGATGCGGGACGCTCGTTCGAGAATGGCAAGAAGTTGTTCACGGCCGTGCAGTGTGTCGCCTGTCATCGCATCAACGATAAGGGCGGCATCATCGGCCCCGACTTGGCGGGCGTTCGCAAAAAGTTCGAAGAAGATAAGATGTGCCGTACGTCGCTGCTGACGGAGATGCTCACGCCTTCGACCATCATCGAGAAAAAATACCGCACGCAACTCATCGAAACGCTGGACGGCGTGTTGATCAGCGGTGTCGTGATCCACGAAGATGACAAGGTGCTGCGGATCGTTTCCAACCCGCTGGAAAAGAAAGAGTCGGCGCTCGAAATTGCTCAGGAGGACGTCGGTGACCGGCTGGAGTCGAAACTGTCGTTGATGCCGGTCGGACTGCTGAACACACTGACCAAGGACGACATTCTGGATCTGCTGGCCTTCATCGAATCGGGCGGCGATCCGAATTACAAGTCGTTTAAAAAATAGGCGGCCGGAAATGAGACCATGATTGCTCCAGGGTTCATCGCCCCAGCTCGATTTCAAATCGTATTAGCCTGGTGCGTTTTCGTCGTTTCTTTCGCACAGAGTGCAACAGCCGAGGAAGATCTCAATAGGAAAGTTGGGCAGTGGATTGCCAAGCCGCAATTGGAAGCACCGGAGGCGGATGAACGCAATCTTCGTTATCACGGCAAAAGAATTCGACTCTATGAACTTGGGCTGTTAAACCCGTCGTCGGCACAGTTTTTCTTTGACGTGTTCAAGAGCAATGATGACGAAGCAAGCGAAACAGCTAGGTATGCTCTTAGCGTTCTCGGCCAAGATTCGGCAAACATTACGCGCGGTCTATTAGACCTTCTTTTAGACGAAGACACCAACGAAGAGCGTTCCAAGGATATCTGTTCGATTCTGTGGGGGGCGGGGAAAGCGGAGGCTGAAACGGCTGGTCCAGCAATCGTGATCGCGTACAAACGAAAAAAGATTACTCCTTGGGTGTTTGCCCGCACATTACTTTGGCTCAACGCCACGCCAGAAGATGCCCGTGCCGAATTGGACCGGCTCTTAATGGAAGTCTCGGCTGAATCGGCCAAGAAAGCCTCGGATGATTCGGCTCTATTTTCAGCCGCATTATGGAATTTCGACAGACGGCAAGCCAACTTGCTTTCCTTTTTGGCAGAACCGTCCAAAGCTGCGTACCCCGTATTTGGTCAAGCGAACATAATTGATTTGATCGGCGATTTGGAACCCCGAGCAATCGAGGCTATTCCGGCGTTAATCAAAGCAGCCAAAAAGAGAGAGTCAGGGGTTTCAGGGCACGCGGCCGTTGCACTTGCGAAGATCGCTCCAGAGGATCCAGACGTGGTCCGGATTCTGAACCAAGCTGCCAAAGAAGTGGATATTTTTAGTTGGATGAAGCAATTTCGTCACTCCCCAAAGTTCTTTCGTCAGTATGATAAGGAAGCCATAGAGAAGCTGGAAGCGATGGATGACCTTAGGGACGAGGGCTACGCCGCTATCGCACGGTGCGCACTTTGGCAGATCTCTGCACCGGACACTGCTGTTGAGAAACTCTCCAATGCACTTTTAAGCGAGAACGATTCACTGCGAGCCGAAGCTGCCAGGTGTCTGGGAGAACTTGGCGCGTCCGCCGCGACTGCACGCATGGAACTCAACGCGATGGCTTCTTATGACGAGAACCTGAGAGTACGCGGGACAGCGATAGATGCACTTCGACAGATTAGGTGGGCGATGCAAGCTGCGGGGAACGAAGTCCACGGTGAACTGCGACCATTGGCTCGTTCCGAACTGTCCGCCAAAGAGCTTCGCGCGGAAAAGCGGAAGAAGAGACTGGAGTTCCATTACAGGCTGATTATCTCCAGCGATTTCGATGACTACGATCGGGATGACGAGATCATTGTTCATTTTGGTACGACAAACTGCAGATTGATAGCACATGTAAACGGCAGCCCGGTTGCGATTATTTCCGATCCGGTATTAAACACGCCCATTGAGGAGTTTTTGCAGCCTGGAGGGAACGCAATCACTTTTGAAGGCCAAATTAAGGAACCCCTATTCGCAAAAGTATTTGCCGTTCTTAATCACGACGGTGACGAACGGGTTGACGAAGAGTGGGAAGTGAAAGAACTCATTGGGAAGATTCGGCTTAAGCCTGACGAGAAAATGGGGGAGATTCGATTCGATTGGCAGGGCATGGGCGGCCCGGGTTTTGAGAAACTACCAACCGACGCCGACTCGAAGAAACGACTGAAGGAAGAATTGCGGACGATGATGGGGGAACTGCTAGGACATATCAAGCGGAGCGACGGCGCTGCTTATATCGAGAGGTTGAATCGCGATCTACCACCGATTCCACGCATTGGCCTAAGCGAAGAAAGAATAGAGGTTACAAAACGGAGCCTTACACAGGCGGTAAGTGATCGGCACGTTGAAATGCTTACCACGTTGGACGATCTAAAGTTCTTTTTTGGAAAACGGTCGGTCCTCGTCTACTCCGGCGCTTCTGATCCCGAAATCCACGTTTATAAGCAGTTGATGAGTCGCCGCCGCCCAGTTTATTTTGCGCCTCTTCGGTTCGTTCGCTTGAACGGCAAATGGGTTCCTTGGTAGAGACGCAGGTAGTGACCTCCATTGACGACTTGCTATCTGTCAACAAAACGGTTTCCAGGAAATGAACTGGTTCCTTTATCACATTGCGAGCGGATCGGCGTTTTTCAGCGGCGCGGCGATCTTGCTGATCGCGCCCATGTTGGAGCGGCGGGACAAGCCTTTGACGCGGAGCTTGGCGTCGATTGCTTGCATGTTCGGCATCGCTCTTATTGTCGTGTCGAGCACCCCGTTGCCGAAGTGGTACTACATCTTTCTGGGCGTGTTGGCTTTTGGCTGGTTCCTGCTGCCCAGCGAAAAGCCACCGAAACGAACTCGGGCGCAGCGGTTGCGGCGATTCGCTAAGAGCTTGCTTCCGTTCGCGGTGCTGATCGGGGTCGTGTGGGAAGTTCCCTACCGCCTGACACCGCGGATCGAACGGGAGACGTCCCCGACACTAATCATCTTTGGCGATTCGGTGACGGCTGGCGTGGGCGCGAACGAAGCGGCCACATGGCCGAATCTCTTGCGACAAAATCACGATGTCACGATTCACGACCACGCGCGGGCTGGTGCTACCGTTTCGACCACTTTGAGTACAGCGCAAAAACTGCAACTGCCCTCGGGCTTGATCGTCCTAGAAATCGGCGGAAATGACGTGCTGTCATCCGCGCCGGTAGACAAGTTTCGTGAAGATCTCGACAAGTTACTGGCGCTGCTCACGGCGGCCAAGCGACAAGTCGTCATGCTGGAACTGCCCCTGCCGCCATTTCATCACGAATATGGTCGCGTGCAGCGACAACTGGCCGCGACCTACAGAGTCAAGCTCATTCCGAAACACATCTTCATGCGCGTGCTTTCAACTAACGGCGCGACGCTCGATTCCATTCACTTGTCGCAAACAGGCCATGATGCCATGGCCCGCGAAATGTGGCGAATCCTTGGGCCAGCCTTTTCGGGCTAAATCGGGTTGCGAATCAACGGCGGAAATCTTGATTGGGAAACAATCGTTCCAGATCAAACGTTCCGTCGAAATCTTTCCAAGAGTCATCATCTGAGCGAATGATGAGCCGTTTCCTTATGAGTCCGTCTAGGATGCTCCCGACATCTTCGCTGCGCAGGATTCCCCACGATCGAAAAGTCTCTTTGGCCTGGATGCCAAATTGTGGCTCGGCATTTCGCCTCATGAGTTCAAAGATTTGTGAGGTGTGCGCGCCACCGGCCGCGGAGATCGTTGCCCAAATGAACATGATCGCATCCACTGGATAACCTAGCGTGTCGGCTAACTCCGAAACCCGCCTAGCCGTGATGCGTTTTCCGTAACCTTGGCCTTCACGATTTGCAAAATGCAATACAAGTGCGATGATCACCAGGGACATGGTGAAGAACACAAAGTACTGAATCACCTCGACGGGATCTTGTGTCGAAAGCCGCGATGTGAACAGAGGGATGGCTAGTAGCGTGACAACACAAAACAAGGTCCCCAATCGGAACTGCCACGCTGCGGCACGATTGGGTTTGCTGACTTCGGACAGAGGTTCACTCGCAGCCATATTTCAGTGACAAACTCCTCGCTATCTTCGATTCATCAATCACAAATTACTTCTTGCGAACTCCCGCGCCAGACGTTTGAGAATAGCCATTCCGCTCTACGTGATGTGCTAGCCGGGCGGCCATTCCATTTGCCGGCCAGCGAGCAGATGAAAATGCAAATGATCGACCGCTTGCCCGCCTTGTTGGCCGCAGTTGACCACCACGCGATAACCGGCCGACAGGTCTAGCTTTTTCGCAAGATCTCGGATCACCATATACAAGTGGCCCACCAGGTCTTGATCCTCGTCGGCCAGTTGATCGATGGAGACGATCTCCTTTTTGGGAATCACCAGAACATGCGTGGGCGCTTGCGGCGAGATGTCGCGAAACGCCAAACAGCGGTCGTCTTCGTAAACGACATCCGCCGGAATCTCGCCGTCGATAATCTTTTTGAATATCGTTGGTTCACCCATTTCAGATCCTCCTCCTGGGTTTCGTCTAGCATCGCCCGGCATTTTACCACATCAATTGGAATACGTTGCTGTATTGGTCAGTCCACAGGGGTACGTCCCACGATTGCCGTGACAAATTCTTTACCGACGGCAGCGGTGTCACGCTCTGTAAGAATTCCTCATTGTTGGTAATCAACACCCATTGCGACGGCGAGCTATGGACCAGTTGCTCATCGACTTTGTCTCGAAGGACCCGAAAGGCCGGCAACTGATAGTGTTCGGCAAGCCGAGCCACCACGGGGACCAAGTCCAAATAGCGGTTGCTGATATGCACGGCCAGGATACCATCCGTTTTCATGTGCCGCTGGTACACTGCGAAGGCCTCGGCGGTTAGCAAATGGGTGGGGATGGTATCGCCGGTGAAGGCATCGAGGATCAGCACGTCGAATTGTTGCGGATCCTCTCGCTCCATGGACAATCGCGCGTCGCCCAGAATCACCTCGATCCGTGCCGGGGAATCCTTGAGGAAGGAAAAGTACTTATCGTTTTCGGCCAGCCGCTTCACACTGGGATTGATTTCATAAAACCGATAGTAATCGCCCGGCGATCCGTAAGCCGCCACGGTGCCGATGCCCAGGCCGATCACTCCCACTCGCATGTTCTCCTGACGAGGAAACCCGCGCAGGGCCAGACCCACGCCACTCTGCTCGACAAAATATGTCGTGGGTTCCATGCGCCGGCCGGGCGACAAAAACTGGTATCCGTGCCGAGTGTTCCCGCTGAAGAACGAGTAGCCGTGATCTAAATCGCCAGCGGACGAGTGATTTTCCTCGACGGTCAGCACGCCGTAAAAATCCCGCTCCATCCAAATCGACCAATAACCCTGCTGGCCATTCCATTGGGCGAATCCGGCCGCCGCCAAACCGACTACCGACCCCACGACCGCCAGAATTCTGAACGCCTGGCGATTTTCGAACCACGTTTTCCAAGCGTCGCGGCAGAGTACGAAGGCGGCCAGCGGCAACGAAATCACGATGCCCAAGCTGAATTCAATGTACGATCGAAACACAAGCGGGCAAACAATCGCTACCAGAATTCCCCCGATCGCTCCGCCGGTCGCCACGCAAAGATAGAAGGCGGTGATGTGCGTGGTGCGCGGTCGACGTCGCGCCACTTCGCCGTGACATACCATGCACACAAAAAACAGCATCAGCAGATGAACGCCGATTTGCAACGGGATGCTATCCGCGATTTGGCTGCCGCCACTCTGTGTATTCCGCATGAACACGAGGTCGCTAATGACCAGGATCACCACGATCGCTCCCAGAGCATGCCAGCGGGGGATGTACCACTGATCGCGGTCGAAACTGATGATGAACGAGATCAGATACAAACAAAGCGGCGCGACCCACAGGAAAGGAATCACGGCGATGTTCTGGCTGATGTGGTTCGTGACCGCCAGCAGCATGAGCGACGCGAACGCCGGCAGTAACAGCCATGCCGCTACATCGCGCCAGCCCACGTCTTTGAATTCCGCCGTCGCCACATTGCGTGGTTGCTTCAACTTGCCGCCCTTTTTTGTTTTCGCCGGGGCGGAATCGCTGGGTTCCTCAGGCGGTGATGCTTGGCCAGCCTGCCTCCACATGCTGGCCGCCAGGCCAATTGCCAGCGCGGCGTACAACACAAACGAGCCCGACCAGATCCAACCTTGGACAAACGTCGAGAATAGCGGCTCCATCAATATCGGATAGCTGATCAAAGCCAACAGCGAACCAACGTTCGACAAGGCATACAAACGATAGGGCGATCGGTCGTGATAGACGCGCGCGAACCAGGCTTGCACCAGCGGTCCCGTGGTCGCGAGGACAAAGTAAGTGGGACCAACCGTCAACGCCAACAGCAGCAAGATTTTCCAGGTCGGACCGGTGCTGTCGTCGGGCTTGAACCATTCGGCCCGCGTGATGGGCAGAGTCGCCAGCGCGGCCACCACCAGAGTAATGTGAACCAAACCCTGAACCGCCGGACGGCGCAGACGCGTTAACAAGTGCGCGTAGGCATATCCACCCAGCAGCGCCACTTGAAAGAACAACATGCAAGTGGTCCACACGGCGGAACTGCCGCCAAACCAGGGCAGAATCATCTTGCTAATCAACGGCTGCACTTGGAACAGCAGCAATGCGCCCCAGAATATCGTGATCGCGCTTTGCCAAGCAAAGGCGTTTCTGTGTTCAGATGCCATGTAGGTTGCCTATGAGGTTCACCAATGATAACGCCGGTACCATGAGGGCGGGAGTCCTTGCCCGCTGAACGGGTCGCATCTAAACTAAACTTGTAATGACCAAAACGGAAACTGGCCCCGTTCATCCCATCTCTTCTCGGCCGGCCGTGGCTTTTTTTCTTCTGGCAGTTCTACTCGTGCGTCTGGTGCATATCGGCTTGCTCGGCGACGGAATCATCGTGTCGGGAAACAATGTCCGGCTGGCCAAGGAAGCCAAGTCGTTGATGAACTTCGGTCTGGGCCACGCGGATATCAGCGTTCCGCCCGCGCCGGTGT
Organism: Planctomycetota bacterium; assembly: GCA_029259935.1. The sequence goes on along the minus strand of JAJDEH010000226.1, from coordinate 30,430 downwards.
TTTTGCTCGCCGCGCTGGCGAAAGTAGGCGGAGTCGTGGCGGGAGAGGCGGTCGCTTGGTTGGCTCTGATGGCGCATCTCTTGTTGGCGGTGGCGTTTCTCTATTGGCTTGCATCGCTGAAAGTTGGCCGGCCGGTTGTCATCGCCAGTTGCGTGTTCTTCGTCGGGTTGCCGATCTTCAACAGCTATGAAGGGCTGGACAATGTGCCGGTTGTCTTTGCGGCGGCTGGCTGGTTAGTCGCTGCCGCTTCGCTGAATAATCTGTATCTGAACGAATCGCATAAGTGGAAGAACTTCGTGTTGCTAGCCGCGGGCCTCGGTTCCGTGCCCCTTTTTCGCGGAGAGTACTTGCTGTTTATCCCCCTCTATTTTGCTCTCTTCTTCGCGGGAAGGTGGTTGCTGGCGGGAGCCGTTTCCGGTCGACGCGAAGGGTGGCTTGTTCTTTACGCGGGCGGATTTCTGATTCTTGGGGCGGTCGCGACGATGGGCCTACGGTATGCTGATTCGGGCCATTTCGCGATGGGCGGCAAGGGGTATGACTGCGCCACGTTTCTCGATGGCACACCCTCCGCGTGGCTCGGCCCGAACGACAAAACGGATTTCGACCGGGTTCAACGCGGCAAGGAGATCTTTGGCGACCCCGCGCGTTACGACCATTCATTGCGTCGCATGATCCTGGCGAATCCAGGGAACACCATCGCCAAGTTCTTTCTGAATCTTCCGCGTTGGGCGTTCGAATTGGGCCGCCGGCATGTCGTGCTGCCAGCGCCAGTGACCTTGTTGATGTTGTTGGGTTGCGGTGTGTCGATTGTGTACCTGCGTAAGAAAACCAGCGTCGACGCTTCGGCGGCGACAACGTTCGCTTCGCTCATCGCCACGATCGCCATGACGCTGCCGATCGCTCTGTTCATTCCCTATGCGGAATACCTCCTGCCCGCCTTCGCCGCCGCTTGCGTTTTGTCGGCCCGCGGGACGACGACGCTATTGGACTGGATTTTGTCAAAACTGGCCCCGGATCGAATTCGCCGGCAAGCCGTTCTTCGCTGGGCCGTTCTGGCGTCACTGCTACTGGGAATGGAAGGGCTATTGATTCGCGGCGGCGGGATGCTGCCCGAGCATCGATCCGCGCGACCTGTCGTGGACTATCTAAACGACGAATTTGGTTCGTCCACCGCGCCGCCAATTTTGCTGGACCAGTACCAATTTGGAAAAATTGACTGCCTAACCCGCGCGGATATACGCAATCGTTGGATTCGCATCGAGGAGGGGAAACGCCGACTTCTCCCAGCCCGAGAATTGGCCCAGACGGCTGCTGCCCGTTCGATTGATTTGCGTCACGTTGTGATTGTATTTGAAGGAAGCCCGGAAGAATCCACGATGCACGAGAAGCTCGCGGCATGGAGCCGGATAGGCTTTCACTCCACCTCCAAACCGGTGACGGTGGCGAATCCTCGCGACGGGCGGTTTACGTTGTTGTTGCTGCGTCGTCGCTAGGACCGTCCGGCGCGGCACCCTTTGTGGCGGCCTGCCGTTGCTGAACGTATTCAATGGATTCCTTCAGCCACTTATCAAATGCCTCTTGCTCGATCCCCAGTCGCCGGCCAAGGCGGCGAAGCACTTCGCGTTCGGAGCTGCGAAAACGATTATCGGCGACCGCAATGCTAAACAACAAGCGCATGGTTTCGCCGGGGTCGCCCTTAAGCACGCGAAACATTTCTTTGTAAAACGCCTGATCCGAATTGGCCCGTTCGATCATGGCGGTCAAGGACGCCTCTCCCACGCCCACTTCTTCGGCCAGCACCATCAGGATTCGCTTTTCGGCATCGCTGGTATCGCCGTCAACGCCGGCAACACAACAAGCGGCTCGCAGCACTTCTACTTTTCTCATCGCTTCCATTTGGATGCTCCCAAAACGGTGTCAGGCGGCAGTGTCCCAGGCCTGCTCATTTGCCTGGGCCCGTTCATTATGCCGCTTCATGGCGTGCTTGTGTACAATGGTTGGGTGCTTGCCGCGGAATCATTGCGCGTTCCCCATGGCACGGGCGATTCGTGGGCTCCGAAATGAAGTACCTGTGGAACCGATTTCCATTTCTCTCAATTTTCCCGGAGGCGTTCCATGAACGCAACGACATCGACCAAGAGTTGGCGACAGCCATTGCGCAAGCTGCTCATTCTCGTCGCGTTGCTGTTACTGGCGATCGGCGGTGGCCAAAGCTATATGTCGTATCGTCAGGCGTACGACGCAGCCATCGCGGACCCAAAAGTGAGGTACGCGGGATTTAGCGCATTGGCCTCAGAGATAGTGGAAAAAAGGTGCCACGAGATTGGCATGACGGCGGCCAAAGGCACGTCGATCTATTATGCCATTCCACTGGCAATCGTGATCGTGTCGGCCATTTTGACTGGATTGCAGCTACGCCGCGCCCCAGATTCTAAATAGCAAGCTTGTCGATGGCCCATGCCTTGCGGTGGCCTGAAGCTCGTGGAGGGGCCGACCACTCGTGGGGCGAGCATCGACGGGGGCTTGAGGTTCTTGGGCGACTTGGCTGGTTGCCGCTTGAATCCGGGGCGATTTGGTTCTACACTGAATCGCACCTAGGGATTTGCGGCCGCTTGCAGCCTTTACTGCTAAAGAGCCATTGCTTGTGACCTTTCGACCGCTGCCCGCAGGTAGCGGTTTTTTTATGGCCGCCTGGTACGCAGTTCCTGTAAATCCTTGGAGCCACCGGCTGTTGGACGGCCCTTCGATGCCGTCGAGCAAACATCGTCATCGGTAATATTATGAACAAGCAACAACTCGCTTCCGCCGCCGAAATGCAAACGTTGGGCCAATCGACCATTTGCGTCCACGCGGGCGAGAATCGGCAAAAGATCGGCGATTCGATCACCGACCCTATTATTTGCGCTTCGACTTTTACGTTTCCCAATTCGCAAGCCGTGATCGACTTCATCGAGCAGAAGCAGCCCCGCGAAGAGTACGGCCGGTATGGTAATCCGGGCGAAAAAGTCGTCGAGACCAAGCTGGCCGCTTTGGAAGGCGGTGAACATGCGATTCTGTTTTCCAGCGGGATGGCGGCCATTGTCGGCGTGTTCATGACCAAGCTGAACGCGGGCGACGAGATCATTTTCTTCGACGAATGTTATCATCGCAGCCGCGAGTTCTGCTCGAAACATCTCTCCCGCTTCGGAGTCATCACGCGCCAGGTGAAGGCTTGCGACTATGAGGCAATGGAAGCGGCGATTACGCCCAAGACCAAGCTGCTGGTCAGTGAGTCGCCGACGAATCCTCATTTGAGCATCGTCGATCTTGAAAAATTCGTCGCGGTCGGACGCAAGCATGGCGTGGAGACGTTGATCGACGCCACGCTGGCGACGCCTTACAACCTCAAGCCGCTTGAGGCAGGCGTGGATTACGTGCTGCACTCGGCCACCAAGTATCTTGGCGGGCACAACGATCTGCTGGCGGGCGTCATCATCGGCAGCGCGGAGAAACTGGAACCGATTCGCTATCTGCGAGGCATCATGGGGGCGATCAATTCGCCGCACAATATTTACTTGCTCGAACGCGGACTGAAAACTTTTGAATTACGAATGCAGCGGCACAATGCGAACGGGCAAGCGATGGCTGAATTCTTGCAGGGCCATGACCGCATTGAAAAGGTGTACTATCCGGGATTGGAATCGCATCGCTATTATCAGTTGGCCCGCGATACGATGCGGGGGTTCGGCGGGCTGGTGACGTGTTTGGTCAAGGATGCCGACTGGCGGACGACCGCCAATATCGTCGACGCCACGAAGATCGCTCGTATCGCGCCCAGTTTGGGAGGCGTGGAAACGCTGATCGAACAACCGCTGGTCATGAGCTATTACGAGTGCACGCCGGAAGAACGGAGCCGTTTCGGAATTCCCGACAACATGATTCGGCTGGCGTGCGGCATTGAAAACACGGAAGATCTGCTTCACGATCTGGCCCAAGCCTTGGATGCGGTTGCACGATGAAGTTTCGCACGCGAGCTATCCATGTCGGTAATCAGCGCGATCCGCAAACCGGAGCGGTCGTGCCGCCGATTCATGTGGCGTCCACGTACGTGCAACCGGCGGCTGGCGAGTGGGGCGAATTTGATTATTCGCGCAGCGGCAATCCGACGAGAAAAAATCTCGAACAAACGTTGACGTCGTTAGAGTCGGGATGCGGGGCGCTGGCCTTTTCGTCGGGCATGGCGGCGACCCATTGTGCGACGATGTTGCTGGAAACGGGCGACCACATCATGGCCGGGGCGGATATCTACGGCGGCACGTATCGCTTGTTGCACAAGATCGTCAACCGGTCCGGTATTCAGGTTTCTCTCGTGCCGAGTCACGATTTAAGTTCGCTCGACAGGGCCGTTCGTCCAGAAACAAAAATGCTGTGGCTCGAAAGTCCGGGCAACCCGCTGATGTCGATTACGGATATCGCCGCTTGCGCCGCGTGGGCTAAATCTCGCGGGTTGTTGGTGGCCGTCGACAATACGTTCGCGACTCCCGTGCTGACACGGCCGCTGGAACTGGGCGTCGACATCGTCATGCATTCGGCGACGAAATATCTAAGCGGCCACAGCGATGCCTTGGGCGGGGCGTTGATCGTCAACGATCAGGAACTTTATGATCGGCTCTACTTCATTCAAAACGCCACGGGCGCGGTTTTGGGACCCTTCGAATCGTTTCTCATCAGCCGCGGAATCAAGACGCTGGAACTTCGCATACGCGAACAAAGCCGCACGGCGCTGCAGCTTGCCGAGTGGCTGCGGACCCATCCTCAAGTGGCACGGGTTCTCTATCCGGGGCTTGCCGGCCACGAGGGGCATGAAATCGCCGCTCGGCAAATGGAGGGCGGCTTTGGGGCGATGCTCAGCTTTGAAGTGGCCGGCGACTTTGCCCAGGCAAAGCGGGTTGCCGAAACCACGAAGTTGTTCCAATTGGCGGTCAGCTTGGGTGCCGTCGAGTCGCTGATTGAACAACCGGCGTCGATGTCTCACGCCAGCTACGACGCCGCCGACCGGGCCGCTCACGGAATCACCGACGGGCTGGTACGTCTGTCCGTTGGTTTGGAGGCCTTTGAAGACTTGCGAGATGACCTGAGTCAGGCGCTTGCCCAATAGCAAAAGGCCGGACAAGCCGGCCTCTTCGGAATACGATTCCTATCTAGATCAGGACGCTTCTATGCACCCTGGCTAACTACGTAGCCGCATGCGTGGATTCCTTCGAGCCGTCGGTGGCAGCGGCGGAACGTCCACATCGTCTTTGAAGGGGCTTTCCGTGTCATAGATATGGCTGTCCGAGTCGTCGAATCGAAGACTTCTCTCGAGAACCGGTTCTTCGCCTTCCCAATACGAGTCGCAATTGCCTTTCGAGCAACACTTGGAGCGGCACGGTGTTACATGATTCTTTGAACAGGAAATGTTTCTGATATGAAAGACGGGCACGCAGATCTTCCGCGGGCACTTGCGGGCGAAGCTCTTGCAACTGTTGCCGATGCGACTGGCGAGACCCGGCAACAGGTTCGGCAGACAGATGTTCTCTCGGCAAACCGCGCAGCTAACCTTTTTGCAGGTAACCGTGTTGGTGGTCCGGTCGCAACAACCGGTACGGCAAGAGCGTACTGGAGGCGCATCGTAGCGAGGTTCAATTCCACAATTGACGGGCGGTACGTTAACGGGTGGCGCGTCGCATTCGCACCCCGTATCACAGCCGCAACTGTCGCAGCCGTGGCTCCGGGACTTGGACGATGGCCCTTTGAAGAGGCCATTCTTGAACAGGATTTTGATACCGCCCCGACCCTGTGCGGAGGCCATCGAACTCACTGCCAAGGTCAACAGCAATACAGGAACAATCAACTTCTGAAGTCTCATTTCTGCTCTCTCCAAGGTCTGGCTGCAAATACGGATGCTTGCGGGCGTCCGCTCGGCTGGGTAATTGCATGAGGGCACAATCGATGCCTTTGCTGGTGAGGTTTATCGATCCGGCAGAACCCAATTAATCACAACTTTCGGAATGACAGTTAAAACCGGAATAATCGTCAAAAATCCCCTGTTCGCTAGAGTTGCTGTAAATTCCCCAGGCACCCATTTCTGTCGAACGCCGAGTTATGGAATTCGCGGGATTGCGGTTAGCAACCAGGGGAACACTGCCCCTCTTTGCGGCCAGCAGGGCCAGCGACTATAATCCCTCGCGTACTGCCGCAAAACGTTTGTGAGTTTAGACTTGTGGAAAATAAGATGGTCGACAACACATCCTGCGGCGGCGGACGAATACGGATTGGGGCCGTATCGTACTTGAATACAAAACCCCTCGTTTGTGATCTGGAGCGATTTGCTCCGGAGGCGGATTTGGTCTTCGATCTGCCTAGCCGTTTGGCGGACGATCTGTCGCGCGGCGAGCTGGATGTTGCCTTGATCCCTTCGATCGAATTCTTTCAGGATCCCAGCTATACGATTGTCTCGGATGCTTGCATTGGCTGCCGCGGTCCGGTGCTAAGCGTCAAGCTGCTCAGCCGCGTGCCGATGCGTGAGATTACCACGCTCGCCTTGGACGAAGGATCGCGAACGAGCGTGGCTTTGGCTCGGATTCTCTTACTTGAGCGATTTGGGTTGACGCCGCGTCTGGAGAACTTCGCCATTGGCGACGAGGTGACGCAGTGCCAGGCGGATGCCATGTTGGTGATTGGCGACCGGGCGATTCATCCGCCCGAGGATGAATTCGTCGAGCAGTGGGACTTGGGCGAAGAGTGGTGTCGGTGGGCGGAGTTGCCATTCGTGTTCGCCATGTGGGTGGCTCGTGCCGGCACCGATCTGCGCGATGTCGACCATGCACTTAGCTTGGCGCGAGACGAAGGGCTGAAAAACATGGAGCGGATTGCTCGGGCCGAGGCCGCGCCGCTGGGACTGTCGAACGACGAGTGTCTGTCGTATCTGCGCGATAACTTGTACTTTTACTTGGGTGCCCGTGAACGTCGTGGGTTGGAGTTGTTCTACCGACACGCGGCGAGCGTTGGATTGGCGCCCGAGGGTTTGGATTTGTGTTTTGATGATTGCCAAGCTTCTTGAAAAAGCGGTCGACGGCCAGCGACTAACGCCCGACGAGGGGCTCGCCCTGTTGGAATCACACGACCTGACGGCTTTGGGCCGCGCGGCGGATGCGGTCAGCCGGCGGATGCATCCCGAACCCTACCGCACGTACAACATCGACCGGAACGTCAACTATACAAACATCTGCACGGCGGTATGCGACTTCTGCGCCTTCTATCGCGGCCCCAAAGATGCGGAAGGGTGGGTCTTGCCGCGCGCCGAACTGCTGAAGAAAGTCGAAGAGACGGTGGCGCTCGGCGGCGAGCAGATTTTGATGCAGGGCGGTTTGCATCCCGACTACAAACTGGATTGGTATGAAGAACTGCTGCGCGACATTAAGGGCCACTTTCCACAGGTCAACATCCACGGCTTCAGTCCGCCGGAGTTGCATCATTTCACCAAAATTGAAAAGCTGCCGATTCGAACGGTTCTCGAGCGGTTGAAGGCGGCCGGGTTGGGAAGCGTTCCGGGCGGGGGAGCGGAAATCCTCGTGGATCGTGTTCGTCATGAGATCACTCGCGGCAAAGTGATGACCGACGACTGGCTGAACGTGATGCGAGTCTGGCACGAATTGGGTGGCAAGAGTTCAGCGACCATGATGTTCGGCCACGTCGAGACCTTGGCCGATCGAATCGAACATTTGGAACGAATTCGTCAATTGCAGGATGAGACGGGCGGCTTTACGGCTTTCATTTGCTGGACGTTTCAGCCCGATCATACCGACATGGCCGATGTGCCGCCGGCCGGTTCATTCGCCTATTTGAAAACGCAGGCGGTGGCCCGTTTGTATTTGGACAATGTGCCGAATATTCAATCGAGTTGGGTAACGCAAGGGTTGAAAATCGGCCAGTTGGGTTTGTTGTTTGGAGCCAACGACATGGGCAGTTTGATGATCGAAGAAAACGTCGTCGCCGAAGCGGGCACGGTGAATTTCTTGACGTTGCAAGAGATTCGCGACGCCATTAGCGAACTGGGTTATACACCCCGCCAGCGCGATGTCTTCTATCAACTGGTCAGCGACGAGAAAGAACAGTTCGCCATCGAGGCTAATGCCAAAAGGCAAAACGCCGAATTGAATCGCGTCGAGGTCCATCAACTGGCCTAGTGGGGTCAGTCGTTGATCGCTCCGCGATCAAGGCGATTTCGTTATGTTCGCGGAGCGAACAACGACTTTCACAATCGCCAATGCTATTGCTGAATGCTGTCCGATAAGATATGTGAGGAACCTCATAGGACATGCATGCAATGGCACGACAGCGGTCGTCACAGTTTGTCTATTCTCCCAGCGTCATCATTTCGATCGCTGTTGTGGTCGTCGCCTGTTGCCAAGGATGCGCCGGATTGCAGCGAGCCTGCATTTATCGGCCCGCTCGTTTTCCGGAGGGTGACTGGCAGCCAGCCGAATTGGCTTACGAAGATGCCTGGTTTCAGGCGGAAGACGGGACGCGTTTGCATGGCTGGTTCGTGCCTTGCGAACATTCCCGAACGGTCATCCTGTTTGCGCATGGCATCGAGGGAAATGTAACGACGCTGACCCCTCATCTGAAATCGTTCTGTGATCGCCATCATGCGGCGGTGATGGTTTTTGATTATCGCGGCTATGGGCGCAGTGAAGGCAAGCCAAGCGAAGAGGGGTTATATCAAGATGCCCGCGCGGCGCGGAAGTGGCTCGCGGCCCGAACGAATCTACCGCCTCAAGACATCGTGTTGATGGGTCGATCGCTGGGCGCGGCCGTGATGGTCGAACTCGCTGCAACCGAAGGAGCGCGAGGACTGATTTTGGAAAGTGCGTTCACCACGCTGCCAGACGTTGTCAGCCAACATGCTTGGGGGCTCCCTTGTAAACATCTCATGGCCTGCCAGTTCGATTCGTTGGGCAGAATCGGCAACTATCATGGGCCGCTGCTGATTTGCCACGGTGAGCTGGATCGGCTGATTTCGATCGACCATGCCAAGCAACTTTTTGAGCGGGCCAATCAGCCCAAGCGATTTGTGAGCATCCCCGGTGCCGACCATCAAGATCCTCCCGGCGAAGACTATCACCGAACCTTGGATGACTTCCTCGCACGGTTGCCGAACTCTTCTCATCGCTTTGGCGGCGGAGTCGCGCGGATACACCCACCATCGGGCGTTGGTGGCTGGCCATTGGTTCGTTAGGGATCGTTCTTTGATTCGTCCCCGCGATCCGCACTGGCTTCTTCCAGCCGATTCCGCGAGTCGGTCTTGATCCTTTTAAACACGTCTGAGTCGTTGCGTAGAGTCAGCAGTTCGTTGAAGATCTCCTTGGCCTTGTCTTCATCGCCAGCCAATTGGAGACAACGCGCCTGATGGAATCGTGCCGCCACGCCTGCCAATGCCGGTCGATGCCTTAGATAGACCGCGTTATGAGCGTTGGCGGCGTCGCGCAGCGCGGCGGTCCAACTTTCCGATCCCTTCGGATACAACGCGGCCGTCTCTTCAAAGAACAGTGAATGCAACATCTTCAACTTGAGAACCTTGTTGCGATTTTCGTTCTGCAACTTGACGTCGCTAGGATCCGCTTGCTGAATCTTGCGCTCCTCGAGTGCAATTTCGTGTCGTAGTGATTCTTGGACATCGCCAATCCACTCCCGGGTCGCTTCGAGTCTGTTCCCATCCTTGGTCGTGCCTTTGAGCGATTTTTGGATCATCGCTCGAATCTGTTTGATTGCCGTACTGTATTCTTCATCGCCAGCGAAGGGGATTGCCGCGGAATCGGCGCGCGTTTCGTCTGCTTTTGGTTTTGCTTTGTCCGGCTCGCGATTGCCAAGCCGCAGGATGCAGAGTATCTGGCCACGGCGATCCGCTTCTACCACGGCATCAACGCCAGGGTCGAGGCGCGTCGTGACCATGGTCTCGATGCCGGCCACCGCTCGCTCGGCGAACTTCGCATCCGGCAGGTACACAACCTTGGTGACCAAGGTGCCAAGGACTGCGTGAACAATGTCGTCCTCGGTAATGACGATGGGAATCGCGTTATGAGCAAGATAGGTGCTGGCACGGCTGTTGGGCTTGGAAAATTCAACGGAACCGTACAAGCTCAGCCCCTCGCGTCCTGGAACATCGGCGAGTACAAAACTTTCTCTCTTAACAGACGGACTGACATGAAACCGTCCCGGTATGATCAAGGGAGATCGTGTCGGTGTAAGTGAAGGCCATGACAGTTTCGCGCCTTCAGGTTCCGAAATGTGGATTTGAATTCGATCACTCGAATGCGAAGTGACCACGCTGGGGCCGGTGCCTTGGCTGACATCTTGGGCGTCCAACGCCACGGACTCAACCGGATAATAGATGTGGATCACGCCGTGGATTACAACGGAAAGATAGGACGGCTCCTCACTAGTGTTGGCCTCCTCGGCAATCGCGGCCGCGTCGCCACTCGCATCCTCACCGGACTTTCTGTCGCCGTCCTTGTCGAAAGGAGGAGCATTAATTTGCACTCTTTTGATTTCCATGGGTAATGCCGCCTTGCTGCAGTTGGCGAGGAGATCGGGCAAGCTGGACGGGGTGATCGCAAGCCCGATCCGCACCGGCAGCCGCTTCGAGATACGTTGATTTTTGAGTGCGGCGGCCGGGAGTGGTCGATCGTGTTTGTCGACGTACCTGCCTTCGGCGGGGACATTCTGGCCCCGGTTTCGCTCACCGGCGCTGTTGTTGTTGGCCGAGTCGACTCGGGAGGCCGCAATGGCGTCGGGTCCGATCAACAGATGATGGAGCTGCTTGATGTTTGTCGTCTTCTTGTCATCGCCTTTCTCGTTGGTGACTTTGATGATTCTTAAAAGCGATGTAATAACGCCCAGGTCTTCATTGGCGTAGAGCATTTCCTTGGTTGTGGGAATTTCCGCTGAAAATTTCGTTAGTCGCCGCGCGATGAGTTTTTGATTGTCCTGATTCCAATCCATGATGAAGGCGGGTGACCCGTCGCTGGACGCGAGTTTTTCGCCACCTCCCGTCCATTTGGCACGGATGATCCGCGCCATGTTGGGAACCTGCTGGCGCAAATAGGTTAAGTACGCTTCGCGATAATCCACCATCAAGTCGCCGGTGAATTCCTCGATCGGCGTCAACTTCTCGACGGCCGCGCTGAACGGTCCGGTCATGAGTTCCTGGGGCCAGGCGAAAACTTTGGCTTGTCGTTCATACTGACGCTGCCACTCCTTGGCCATTTCCTTTGGCTTCTCGGAGATCCGTTGTCGAATTAGGGCAGGCTGCAATAGATTTGCTGACTTCTGCTGGTCGCGGTCGCTCTCTTCCTTCCGTTGCGAAGCTATGTTGCCTGGCTGATCGACCTGCGAGATCCGTCCGGCACCGGGTTTGTTGTTGCCGGCTTGCGTCGGCTCTGCACTTTCGTCCCAACGTAGATTCGGATTCAGCAATTCTTGCACGCGTCGTTGGATGATTTCATGTTGCAGTCGATCGCGAGCATGGATCGATGTCTCGATGTGCCGCATCCTTTGTCGCAGCGCCGCCAACTCGCCTCGCTGGAGCTGTTGACGCGCGGCGAACGCGTCGCGCACCGCCGTTTGAAGCGCCGCCACCAGGGACGACAACCGGTCTCGCTCGGCCGGATCTAGATTCGGCTTGGCCTGCAATTGGCGGGCGCGGCGGGCCATCGCCACAGACTGTTGGTTCGCGGTTGAATACTTCGCTTGACGATCGGCCAGTGATGCGAGGTCCATCCGCGGAGTGGACGGTGTTGACATTGAGCCTGGAACACTGCGGCCGGCGACCGGATCTTTAACCGGTTGATCAAGCTTCAGCAGCAAGGCTTCGATTTCCGCCAAGTGTGGCGGAATTCCGCGGACGATCAGCGAATTAGTCCGTTCATCGGCCAATATCACACCATGGGCTCCCAGATCAACGAACGGTTTGACGACGCGCTCGGCATCCTTCGCCACCAGGTTTCGCAACGCGAAAATCTTCACTTGAATGGGATACTCTTGTTGCGCCCGGCACGCGGCAGGCAAGCAAAGGATCAGCAGTGCGTTGGCAACGATGAAATTTTTCACGGCAGAGCTTCCTTGTTGGAATGGATGTTTGGATTCGATAGAGAGCTTGGATCCGTCGTGGATGCCGGATCGTCCCAACGACGGTCGGCTTGAGATTGCAGGGAGTCGAGGTCTTCGGATAGTCTTTCGATTTGGATTGCCGTCGCATCCCAATCCGTCGCCGGGTCGCCCATGGGCGGCTCAACCGGTTGAACGGGCTTAACGGCCTGCTTCTCGTGATCCGCGGATGCCTCAGGCTTGCCTTCTCGGTTCATCCAAATCAGGCTTGCGGCGATGGCAATGGCGGCGACCCCAAGTGCGGAGGCGACGATGGTCAGTATTCTTCCTGATAATCGAAAGGCCACACGGTGTTCTTGCAACTCGGGCGGCAGCGGCGAATCGGGTGTTTGTACGTGGGCCAGGCATTGCTCAAATAACAACGCGACTTGTCCCGCCGAGTCGAATCGATATTCGGGGGCCTTCGCGTGCAAGCGAGTGACCAGCGTGGTTAGCCAACTCGGCAGTTCCGGACTGGTTTCTCGAATGGCGCGGGGCTCGTCGTCGGTGATGCGCCGCAAAATGCCGTAACTTGTTTCCGCGCGAAACGGCGGCCGGCCCGTACACATCGCGTACATCACGCTGCCTAGGCTGAACAAATCGCTGCGGGCGTCGATGGCGTCTCCGCGTGCTTGTTCGGGCGACATGTATTGCGGCGTGCCGGCGATGACGCCAGTGCGCGTCAGGCTGGCATCGTCCGCGGCCCGGGCCAACCCGAAATCGGTGAGCATCACGCGATCGACGCCTTTTTCCAACAGAATATTGGCCGGCTTGACGTCGCGATGCACAAGTCCCTGGGCATGAGCCGCCGACAGGCCGAGCGCGATTTGATGGCCGATCCGCAGCACTTCTTCAATTTTCAACGGCCCGTTGCGGTCGATCCGCTGCTGCAGCGATTCGCAATCCACAAAGGGCATCACGAGATACGGCAGGCGTCCGCTTGCATTGACCGAATGAATGGCCATCACATGCGGATGAACGATCGCCGCCGCCGCGCGAGCTTCGCGCGCGAACCGCTTGCGCGAAGGGCCGCTGCTGGCCAAGTGCGGAGCCATCACTTTTACGGCCACGAATCGGCCCAGGTCTCGCTGATAGCCTTTCAACACGATGCCCATGCCGCCGATGCCAATGACCTCCAGAATTTCGATTTCGTCCAAGCGACCAAGCACGTCCGGTTGATCGCCAGGTTCCAGAAAGTCGACGGCAAAGTCGGCGGCAAACGAGCGCTCGTCGCCAGCCTCTCTTGGATGGGCTGCGGGCGGCGACGACGCTGCGGGCGAACCGCCGGCATGCGGCGAGCGATCCGCTTGTTGAAGAAGATCCGAGTTCTTTCGCAGGCTGGTCTCGACTTCATTCCACCAGTCCCGTTCGCCGGCCAGATTTTCGAGTTCCCGTCGGCACGTTTGACAGTGGGCGACATGATCCGTCGCGTCGGACTCCATTTCGAGCGGCAACTCGCCGGACAGCAGCAGCCGCAACCGCTCGTGATCACATGTGGTTGTTCGATTTCCCATTTACTCTTCCTCACCTTCGAGGATGTGTTTCACTTGCGTCTTCAGACGCGACATGATTCGGCTGCGAGCGACGTAGATGTTGCCGGCGGTCGTCCCCAATTCTTCGGCCACTTCGGCAACGGGCCGGCCGTCAATGCAAGTCCGCCAGAAGGCGTTCCAAGTCGACTCGCGAAACTCTTCACGAATTTGTTCGGCGGCCCACACAAGTACGCGTTCGCGATACTCGCGATCAAAGACTTCTGAAATCGACGCTCGCGCATCGGGCTGTTGCCGCATCAACACATGAGCGCTGGTGCCGCCCGCCGCTCGCGGTTGCTTCCGCTGGGACATCAAGAACTTGATGACCCGATTTCGCGCCACACGAAACAACCACCGCCGAAACGAGCCGTGCTTGCCATCCGGTTTCCAAGTGTCAATGTCCTTCGCCACCGCCTGCAGCACCTGCTGGCACACATCCGACGAGTCGCAATCCTGCAGGCCGTTCTGACGCAGAAGTCGCAGGATGAGCGGCTCATAAATGGAGACGAACTCCGTCCACGCTTCGTGGTCGCGCGCATTGCCAAGGCGCCCCACGAGGGTCAACCGAGTTTGCGGCGGCTGGTGTTTCATGTCAGTCTCTGCGCGGCCAAAGCTAAAGCCAAGCGGATCGCTCTACAAGAACAAGTCTCGCGGACCGCTAAATCTTACAAAGAAAAGCAAGAATGACGGAGGATTATCACCCGGCGCGGCGTTCAGCCGTTGGCGGAGGTCCCCAGTTGTGGTTGGATCGGCGATTTGCCGCTCAGGCAAGAATTAGTGGAAGCAAATGGTTGGCTCGGATAAAATGACGGAAGAGTGGGGAGTAGAGTCCGAAGACCATTCGGTTCAACATTCGTGACCGCGGCTGGGGCAGCCGGGTTGAGTGAACAGGGGATGCCTTTTGGGTTACCTCCTGCGCATTCCTGTTTCGAAAGCGATCGGTCAATTCAAGCGACGATCGGTAAACCTCAACAACGGAGCAAAGTAACGAGAGTTTGGGGAGAATAGGGGCGGAATCGCATCCCGCGTATGTTACAGGTTCGCGACTGCCCCGCTTTCCAATCGTGCGATAGATAAGGGACAAAATGTTGGAGAAGAGCATAAATTACATGGGCAGACGTTTGGCGGTGGGCTTGTCGCGGCGGAGATTTCGTTCTTTGTCGCCGTGCCGCATGTGGTATGATGAGGGGTGCCCCGCCTTTACCTTCCGCACGTTGATCTCCATTCCTAGGATCGAGTCATGGTGTCGTTGATGACACGGTTATTTTTGTTCTATATCATTATGGCAGCGCTGTTTGGTGCCGTTCCCGTTTCCCAGGCCGACGAGCCCGTGAAGCCGGCTTCCGCCCCGGGGGCGTCGCGGGATGATGCGGAAGGTATTCGATATTTCGAAACGCATGTGCGGCCGATGTTGGTCAAGCATTGCTATGAATGCCATGGTCCGGACGAGCAGGAATCGTCGTTGCGCGTGGACACTTACCAAGGCTTGATGACCGGCGGCGATGCGGGCATGACGGTCGCGCCCGGCAAGCCGAAGCAAAGCTTACTGCTGACGGCGGTCGGTTATCAGGATCAAGACTTGCAGATGCCGCCCGATGGCAAGCTGAGCGCTCAAGAGGTTGCCAAGCTTGCACACTGGATCAAAATCGGGGCTCCGCACCCCGATGCCGTGGGCGGTGTGGTCGGGCCGAAGAAAAAAATCGACCTGGAAGAAGGACGTCGTCTGTGGTCGTTTCAGACTCCTGTGAAGCCCGCCGTTCCGACCGTTCGCGATGGGAATTGGCCCCGGTCGACGCTCGATTCGTTCATCTTGGCCAAGCTGGAAGAGAAGGGATTGCGGCCCGCCGCGCCGGCCGATCGACGAACGCTGATTCGTCGCACCACGATGACGCTGACCGGTCTGCCGCCAACGCCGGCGGAAGTCGATGCGTTTCTGGCCGATGACTCGCCCGACGCGCTGGCCAAACTCGTCGACCGGCTGCTCGGTTCGCCCCACTACGGCGAACGATGGGGACGCCACTGGCTCGACGTCGCTCGCTACGCCGACTCCAACGGGCTCGACGAAAACATCCATCACGGCAATGCGTGGCGGTATCGCGATTACGTGGTCGAGTCTTTCAATCGGGACAAACCGTTCCGCGATTTCGTCGTCGAGCAGATTGCCGGCGACTTGCTGCCCGCGGAAAACAATAGCCAACGTTACCAGCAATTGATCGCCACGGGATACTTGGCGATCGGCCCCAAGGTGTTGGCGGAAGTCGATGAAACGAAAATGGAAATGGACATTATCGACGAGCAGATCGATACACTGGGCCGCTCGGTGATGGGTTTGACTCTGGGCTGTGCCCGCTGTCATGACCATAAATTCGATCCGATCGCGGCCGACGATTATTACGCGCTGGCGGGCATCTTCAAAAGCACGCGGACGATGGAGCACTACAAGAAGATCGCGCGCTGGTGGGAGAATCCGATTCCTTCCCGTGATGATGAAAGACACTTGCGAGAGTACGAATCGAAAATCGCCGCTGCCAAGGCCAAGATTGTCACGCTGGTTTCCGAGGCGAATCGTCGCATTGCTGAGTCGCTGCCCACGGGACAAGCGACACCCAAGAATCTTGCGGAAAAATATTCCGCGGCAACCAAAGCGGAATTGAAAAAGCTGCGTGACCAAGTTGCGGCCTTGGAAAAGAACCCGCCCGAAGTTTCGACCGCCATGGGCGTCGGCGAACGCGACGCGGTCGATCTGGCGGTCCACATTCGCGGCAGTCATTTGACGCTGGGCGACGTCGTGCCGCGGCGTTTCCCGGTGGTGTTGGCTGGGGAGCGACAGCCGGAAATGGGCACGGAAACCAGCGGCCGATTGCAACTTGCCCAATGGCTTACGTCAGACAGTCATCCGCTTACCAGCCGAGTGATCGTGAACCGACTCTGGCGTTGGCATTTTGGACAAGGCCTGGTCGCCTCGCCGGACAATTTCGGACAGATCGGATCGCGCCCGGTCAATCAGCCGCTGCTCGATTGGCTGGCCGTTTCTTTTCGCGAGCACGATTGGTCGATCAAATGGCTGCACCGCACGATCATGTTGTCCAGCACATGGCAAATGAGCAGCCAGCTTGACGAGCATTCGCAACAGGTCGATCCGGAAAACCAATTTCAGTCGCGAGCCAACGTTCGCCGCCTGGAAGCCGAAGCGATTCGCGATTCGGTGCTGGCGATTTCCGGCCAGTTGGACCGGTCGCTGGGCGGAACTCTGTTGACGCTGAAAAATCGCAGCTTCTTTTTCGATCACACTTCGAAGGATACGACCGACTACAAATCGACGCGTCGTTCGATCTATTTGCCGGTGGTGCGAAATCATTTGTACGAGGTCTTCTCGTTGTTTGACTATTCCGATGCCGGCAGTGTTGTTGGAAATCGAACGACGTCGACCGTCGCGCCGCAAGCTCTGTTCATGATGAATAGCGACTTCATGCAAACAGCCAGCGAGTCGTTGGCCGCTCGGCTAGATCATGACTCGCAAGCTATCGAACGAAGAATCCAAACTCTCTATCAGCTCGTGCTACAGCGCGGCCCGACCGCGACCGAGCTACAGGACGCGGCCGAATTCGTGAACGAATCGAAATCCTTGGCCGACGGCGACGAGGCCGCGGCGTGGGTGTTGCTGTGCCAAACCCTGCTGGCCTCCAGCGAATTCATCTACCTGCGATGATGCATATTGAAATCAACTGAATTTGTCCCATGAACAGTAAACATTCATCGAACGAAGCGCCCTATCTGTCAAGCCCGGGCGCCACATCGCGGCGGCAGATGCTCCGCACGTCGGCTGCCGGTTTTGGCTATTTGGCGCTGTCCGGTTTGTTAGGCCAGGAGCAGGCGGCGGCCAGCGAAGATCCACTGGCGGTTCGCCCACCGCACTTCAAGGCGCGAGCCAAACGCGTCATCTATTTGTTCATGAAAGGCGGACCCTCCGGAATCGACACTTTCGATCCCAAGCCGTTATTGCAGCGCGACGACGGCAAGGAACTGCCCTTCGACAAGCCGCGTGTTCAGTTCGCGCCCACGGGTAAACTGCTCCGCTCGCCATGGAAGTTTCGTCAGTATGGCAATAGCGGCATCCAAGTTAGCGAGTTGTTTCCGCATGTGGCCCGCCATGTTGACGAGTTGTGCATTCTCAATTCGGTTTACGGCAGCAATCCGGCCCATGGCGGAGCCTGCCTGAAGATGCACACGGGCAGCGACAATTTTATTCGCCCCAGTATGGGTTCGTGGGTTACCTACGGATTGGGAACCGAGAATCAGAACTTGCCCGGCTTCATCACGATCTGTCCGACGCTGGCGCACGGCGGCGTTCGCAACTTTAGTTCCGCGTTTCTGCCCGCCCATTATTCGGCGACGCCGATGGGAGTGGCCAGTCAATCATCGGAAAATGCACGCGTTCGATTTACTCAAAACGAACGCGTTTCGCGCAATCAGCAGCGGCTGCAGCTCGACCTGCTAACAAAAATGAACCGGGCACACATCCGTGAAGCGGGTGCCAACACGGAACTGGAAAGCCGCATCAGTTCGTTTGAACTCGCTTATCGCATGCAGCACGAAATTCCGCTGGTCGAAGACACTTCGGACGAATCCGACGCGACCCTGCGGTTGTATGGCATGGACGACCCGGTTACGGAAGACTTTGGCCGCCAATGCCTATTGGCCCGGCGGTTCGCCGAGCGGGGCGTTCGTTTCATTCAAGTAACGCACAGCAACTCGAAGGTGCAATGGGATCAGCACAGCGACTTGTTGAACGGCCACAACGAGAACGCCCGCGAAGTCGATCTGCCAATCGCCGGCTTGCTGGCCGATCTAAAAACGCGGGGACTCTTGGAAGACACTCTGGTCATGTGGGGCGGCGAGTTCGGCCGCACGCCGGTCGCCCAAGGAAAGAATGGCCGCGATCACAACCCCGAAGGGTTTACGATGTGGATGGCGGGGGGCGGAGTCCGCAAGGGATTTCGTTATGGCGCGACCGACGACTACGGCTACTATGCGGTTGAAAATCGCATGCACGTTCACGATTTGCATGCCACGATTTTGCATTTGCTCGGCCTGCATCACGATCGGCTGACATTTCGTTACGCCGGCCGGGACTTCCGTCTGACCGATGTGGCCGGCAAAGTCGCGCACGGCATTTTGGCATAGTGCATTCGCGCGACGGGCCTGCGAGGCCATCGAATCGACACAGCCTGATCAGTACCAAAACGAAAATGCCCGGCCTCAATGGAAGCCGGGCATTCTTTTGTCCAGTGAAAGGAGCGCTTAGGCGTCCTTCTTCTTTTTGCGTTTCTTGATGCCGGCCTTTTGTTTCTGTTCGGCGGTCAGTAAGCCCATGACCGACTTGTTGTATTCGCCGTTGATTTTAGCAACTTCCTTCATCGTCGCCTTTTGTTCGTCGGTTAGGCTGGCGGCGGCGTCGGCCGCAGCTCGAATTTCTTTCCCCTTCTTGCCGTCTTCCTTGGCTTTCTTCATGGCTTCGCGACGCGCCGTGGTTTGTTCCTTGCTCAGCTTGGCTTTGCCGCGCAGGTCGGCCAGCTTGGGACCTACTTCGGCAGCCAGCGCCTTAATCTTGGCGATTTGCTCGTCGGTCAATTCGGCTTTTTCATAGCGCTTGATTGTGTTTTCGGCCAGCGAGCCGCGTTTTCCTTTCTTCTTCTTCTTTTCATCCGCTGCCGACAAGGGGGCAGCCACCAGCACGACAAGTGCCAACAGGGTCAACGTCTTCGCAAGACTTTTCATTCTACGGGTCTCCAAAAGGGATGATTGGGGAGTGAGAGGACCAGCCGCCCTGGCCGTTAGGATTAGGAGGGAAAGGACGGGAAATTTATAGTCCCGTTGATCGCCACGTCAAAGAATTGACGTAGGGCCTGATTCCAAAAGTAAAATAGGATGGAGGGACAACGACGCCCGCCGCTGAATACTCTAACCCCGCGTGTCCGGCCAAGGATCGGAAATCAATCAATTTTTTTCATCTTTCTCCAAGAATCTCTGACAAATTGCCGAGGGAAGCCAAAGAGATTTCCTTTGAAATGGAGGGCCGGAATGCGGTAGAATCTCCGGTCACCTACCATGGGCGGGATTTTGACCTGCCCGCGAAGCACAATCCTACCTCACTCGCGTTACACCACAGCCAATTTTTGGACCCGACATGCTTACCGTTTTTGACTCGACCGTTGATCGAACCTGCCAACGAGTAACTCGACGCGAACTATTGCGCATCGGCATGTTGGGAGTCGGCGGGGCCACGCTCGCCCAATTGCTGGCAGCGAAAGCCACAGCGGCCCCAAGTCCGGTACGAGACAAATCGGTTGTATTCCTCTTCTTGGGAGGCGGGCCGCCTCAACACGAGACGTTTGATCCTAAGATGACCGCGCCGGCCCAATATCGGGCGATGTTCGGCGAGGTTCAGACCAAGCTGCCGGGCATCACCTTTGGTCGGCACATGGAAAAGTTGGCGGCGCTGGCCGATAAGTTGGCGGTGGTTCGTTCGTATCGCAACGGCATGTCCAGCCACGGATCGGCAACCGCCAAGGTGATCGCCGGCGGCAACGCGACCGACGCCATGCTGGGCTCGGTCTATTCGCGGGTGGCCGGTTCGACCAACGCACAAACCGGCATGCCCAACAATATCATCCTTGGCCCGGCTGCCGCGGGAGCCAAGTTTCGAGGCAACCCCGACTACACGCAACGCTTGTCACCCACCGGTTCGCTCGGATCTTCCTACAAGACATTCGATCCCAGCGGTGGCGGCCAGTTAAAACAAAACATGGAATTGCAGTTGCCTCGCCAGCGGCTCGACGATCGTCAGAACCTGCTGCAGTCGCTCGACAACTTGAAGCGGCAAGTCGAGGCCGATCAGCGGCTGGCCAGTGTCGACCGCTTTAACGAACAGGCCTTCGATGTGTTGCTGGGCGGCGTAACCGAGGCTTTCGATCTTTCCCGAGAAGACCCAAAAACGATTGCCCGCTACGACACCAGCCACATCGGAATTCCCAAACATGTGCTGCAAAAGAAACCCAAGAAGGGCTTCGCGGAACAAACTCCCGAATTCCTGGGCAAGCAAATGTTGATGGCTCGGCGGCTAGTCGAGGCCGGTTGTGGATTTGTCACGGTCACCAGTTCGGGCTGGGACTTGCACGGCAATCGATTTGGCGTCGACGACGGCATGCCGGTGCTGGGCGCGGCCGCCGATCATGCGGCCTCGGCATTCATCGAAGACATCCACCACCGCGGCTTAAGCGACGACGTGCTACTGGTCATTACCGGCGAATTCGGCCGCACGCCGAAGATCAACGCCAAAGCGGGCCGCGATCATTGGGGCAGCCTTTGTCCGCTGGTACTGGCAGGCGGCGGCTGGAAAATGGGGCAAGTCATCGGCCAATCCGACCGCCAAGGCGGCAAGCCGGCAACCGAGCCGATCGGGCTCGACCATCTGGCAGCCACGATACTGCAGACGGTCTTCGACCCCGGCATCCTTCGCCTTCATTCTGATGTGCCGGACGAAATCAACCAAGCGGCACAAGGCCAACCGATTCGCGAACTGGTGTAGGCTACGCCGAGCGTGACGGAGTCCCGGCCGTGCTGGTCTACAATTCCCCAAGCATCTCCAAGATGGTCTTGGTGATTTTCCGGGACGCGTTTTCTTCGAGGTAGCTCCAGCCGGATCGCCAGGTTTCATAGCCGCCGAGCGCGTGTTGCTCGGGTGTGGGGAGGTAACCGTTGTAGCCGTTGGCCAGGCCGATCGTGAAAGTTGGCTTGAACAGGCTGCGGCGTTTGAGTTCCAAGCCGATTTCGGCAAAGACCTCGCAGGGAATCGCCACCACGGCTAGATCGCCAATGCGCAGGGTCTGAAGTTTAATGTTCACCGTCGGCGGCTGATCGGCAATTCGCACGGTTTCTTGGGCGTACAGTTCGTCCATGTTCAGACGTTTTGGATCGGCGGCAGCGGCCAGCAGTTTCTTCGCTCGCTCAAGTTCGATTGCCTCGGGCCGGCGGATGCCGAGATCGATCGTTCGCTCGAGCATGGTCAAGGTAAGTTTGTCGGTGTGCTCGATCTTGTCGTGAGACGCTTTCGCCACGTCGGCAATGCGTGAGGCGACGACGCGAATTCGTTCCAGGGGCGCGGCGTTCGGACGCGGCTTGAGAAAGTTGTAGTTGTTCACATCGCCGCTCGTCCCGTTGGACATGATGCCAACGAAGGCTTCATCGGCTTTCAGTCGAGCGGCAATTTGGCGAGCGAATTCGCCGAAGTAATCCGCCGACAACTGATTGGGCGGCAGCCCGCCGACATAGTGCAGCGAGTAGTTGGCCAACAGCGCGGTCGGCTGGCCGTCGGAGCCTTGCACCGAGAGCAGCGAAACTTCCGGATCAACGGGCCCCGCGGGCTTGATCAGCACATCGCTGCCACGCGGCGGGTTCATGCGCACTCGGTCGTCGGTCCGGCCGAACGGATTGGGACGCATCGCGGCCGGCTTGACGAACCAGCGGCGATTGCCGACCTCGTTCGGCTCGCTGCCTACCGCCCAGCCAACGCGGGCGGGTTGCAGTCGCTCGTGGGCGGCGACCACCGAGGCGGCGATTTGCTCGGTGAGATACTTGACATAGTCCGGGTCCGGATTGCACTGCGCCAACGCCAAGGTTGTCGCCGCCGTGTGCGTGTGCGTGGCCGACATCAACATGTGGCTCGTGGGAATCCCAGTGGCCTTCGCCGCCGTCGCTTTCGCCGCATCGAAAACGTCGCGAGAAATCAAACAACTATCGCAAACAACAATGGCGGCTTGTGTCCGCCCGTCGTCGAGGACCAGGCAACGCGCGTGCAATCGGTCGCTGACTCCTGTCGCCTGCCGGTCTTGAAAACCTCCCGTCATCGATACCGGCAACCGCTGGGGCGTGATATCGACCGCGGCCGCGCCGGCTCGAAACTCGGCGGAATACGCCACGCTCGTCAATGGGACGAGGCAAGAGATCACTAAACAACAAGCGGTACGAATGAGCGGTTTCATTTTGAACGACTCCGAGGATCCAAGTGGCTTACGGCAAACGTCGAACGATGACGTTGCGGTATTTTACCTTGCTCTTCGGGTCGTGCGCTTGAAGGGCAAAGGTCCCTTGGTCCAACTTGCGCGTGAACTTATCGCCGGCGGGCTGGACTTTAGGTTCAGTGTAGTCGACCGTCACTTTGTCATTGATCGAAATCACGACACGGCGGCCTTCGACGCGAATGTTGTACTTAAACCACTCGTTGTCCTTGGCGGGCGCCTTGGTCACGTTGACGACGTGATACAAACTGCCCGTGCGTACAGGGTCCGGCTTGTACGTATTGTTGACTTGTGCTTCGAAGCCAAACTTGGGCCAGCCTTCCTCTTGAAACCGAGAGTGAAAGTAGATGCCGGAATTGCTGTTAGGCATGGTCATCACTTCGGCTTGAAACTCGAAATTGACAAACGGCTTGTCGTCGCCCACGTAAAACAGATGGCTCCGCGGTCCATGGCACACCAGGGCACCGTCCCGGACCGTCCAGCTATCCTCGTTCTCACTGGCCTTCCAGCCATTAAGCGACTTGCCGTCAAACAGGGTTTGCCAGCCTTCTTCTGCCGCGCCGGCAACACTACCCAGGGCGATCAGTACAACCAACAGTGCGGCGAATCTTCTCATGGCTCAAGTGGCTCTCATGGCAGTGGATTGAAAACAGCGGCGACCAATTTCACTTGACCGTATAGAAAAGAATAATTTGAAATAGTATGCCCGACAACCTGCGGGTGGCCTTTCCGGTCGTGATTGCATGAATTCGCGGGGCTCGAAAAAGGGACGGCTTTGGCGCGAGCAGCTACAGTTGCGTACAATCCGTGGAGGCCCCAATCAAGGAGGGAAGATAGTGATGAGACCGAAATTCACCATCGCCAATCTGCTGATGTTGACCGTCATCGTCGCCATGGCAGTTCTCATGTATCAAAGTCGGGTCCGAATCCAGCAAATCGAAGCTCGCCATCGCGTCCGAGTCCAACATCTGAAAGCCCAGCTTGCTCTTCATGAAGCTGTGCGTGCCCAGGCACGGCGAGTCCATGAGCGACGATCGCAATTGCAGGCCGCAGGCGCATTGGCAACCGAGTCAGCGACAGCCTGGAAGAACGGAGTGGAATTCACCTTTCCTGTCGGAGTTCGGCGCGCCCGCGCGGAAGTGGTAAACCTGCAACTTCGGCTGGTCCGCGAGGAAGCCATTCTCGCCGACCTTGAAAAAGAACTGCAGCAACGAGAAGAAAACGAGTGTTTTTGATTTCGTTCGATGCCGGAGCGAGAGTGCGAATATTTCATCCTCCCTCCGGGAGGGTCGGCGCAGCCGGGGAGGGCTACTCTTCTTTTCTCCTTTTGTTTTGATTTCCACGGTTTTCGTTCCTTTCTTGAGACAGGATGAACAAGATGGACGGGATGAGAACGCACCAGGAGCAGCCGCATATCTTGTCAATCCTGTTCATCATGTCGCAAAGAGAGGAAGATACTCTCTCTTAGAAGTGCGGTCCGGTCGCCTAAACTATGGGTGGCGCTTTGCGGCATCCCTGAATGTGGACCAAGCACTAGAATAGATTTTGCCAAAGGCACTAAGGACAAAAAATCAATGCTCGCTCGGTTCCTGGAAGATCTGATGCGTCAGATTTATTCATGAAATGACGCTGCTGAGCCGCCGGAAAGGTCCGCGTCGGGAAGGTAAATGACCAAGAGACGGCTTCAGTTCTCGCTTGCGACGCTCTTGATCGCCATGGTTGTTTGTGCAATCTTCGTGCGACTATGGCCGCGCCAACTTGAGATCGCCGTGCAAATAGTGCTTGGAGTTTGGACTGCTTCCGTTCTAACGCAGCTTCTGTTGCTAACTTGGGTGTGGGCAGGGGCACCAACGGAACGAGAAAAGCGGCGAACGTTGTGCTACAGCATCGCACTGCCGTTCTGTGTCATGCCGATTGTCAATTGGCTCGCGATCATGATCGGCATCATCTCTCGACAACAGGGGCATGATCTCTCGAATGACATCAGCGCCCTGCTTTTCGTCCTCTTCCTTGTCTTTGTAACCGCTGTCAGCCTTGTCACCTTGCCCATTTCGTTCCTGTTGTATTTCGGAAACCGCTCCGATCCCGCATTTTGGACTCAACGACTGCTGGCGATCTTTAACCTGGTCGCATCGATCGGAACTGGAATCGCAGCGTCGGCGGGCGTGCTGTAATGACGCGAGCAGTCAGTGCGGGCGAAAGTCAAGTTTGACGTCCAGCGATTTGCATGTCTCTGAAGTCTCAATCCACTCCACCAACTTCCAGACGCTGCCGTCGAATTTTACAGGTTTAACTTGCTCGAATTGTTCAATATGTTCCAGAATGACCCCGTGTGCCTGAAGGGAGCTGGGACGCTGCAAAACGTCAAGCAGGTCGGGCAATTGATTGGATAATCGGGGACTCACGCGAGACGTAAGAGGCAACCACCCACGAACGAGCGCCAGGACCCGTGTCTGTCGAGCCTCGGTCTTTATGCGTTCAAGCAGCGACGCAGCGAGCGGTTGCAGGTCGTGGGAATCAAGTTTTCCGCTTACCCCCAACAGCGCCTCGCCCAGGCCCTGAAGGGCATTGCCGCGATGTTCGTGCAGCATGCGGTCGAGCAGCACGGGACCGACCGGTCTTAGATCATTCGGTCCGAGCTTCTCAATCATCAAAAGCAATACCTCGCAGAGTTTCCACGTGGAATCAGTGCGCCGCGCGTGTCTCATCCGCTCCAACACCGCTTTGAAGATCGGCCGCACATCGTCCGCATCGAGTTTCTTGGCTATTTCGGACAATGCCACAGCCAGGGTCTGGAGTGCTGTGTTGTTCTTCTCATTCCGCATGCGCTCGATCAGAGACGTTGCGAAAGGCCGTAGATCCTCGGCCTCGAGTTTGACGGTCATTGCCGACAAAGCCACCACCAGCCTCCGGAGCACGTCGCTGGCCTTCTCCGTCGTCATGCGCTGCACCAGGGTTGCCGCCAAGGGTTGCACGTCCCGCGATTCGAGCTTCGTACACATGCCCACCACGGCGTTCGTAAGATAGGTGACGTCGTAACGCTCGCGCTCGTTCATCATATATTCGACCAGAGTAGCAGCGAATGGTCGAACCTCTTCCGTATCTAGTTTCGCAATCATCGCCGAAACCGCCATGCCAAGCGGAGAGAAAGTATCCCTGCCTTGCTCGCTCTCCATCCGCTTGAGCAGGGTCGCAACGAATGGTTTCACGTCGCTGGCTTCAAGCCTCGCGCAGATCCCTATCAATGCCTCACTCAAACCCCATAGCGCCTGGTCGTCCTGCTCGGTCTTCATACGCTCGACCAGCACCGTAGCAAACGGTCTCAGATCGTCCGCCTCGAGCTTCCCAACCATCCTCGACGACGCCTCGCTAAGCGGACCAAATAAGTCACCGTTTTGCTCGTTCTCTAAGCGTTTGACCAGGGCTGCAACGAACGATTTCACGTCGCTGTCTTCGAGCCTTGTGCAGATCGCGACCAAAGTCTCGCTCAGGTAATCGAGTGCCAGGCGGTCTTGCTCTGTCTTCATGCGTTCGACCAACGTTACGGCGAACGGCGACACGTCATTGGCTTCAAGTCGTCCACAAATCTCCTGCAGCGTCTCGCCAAGGATGCCCACGCTGCTGCCGTCCTGCTCCTTCTTAATGCGCTCGACCACCGCCGTTGCAAAAGGCCGCAAGTCGTCAGCATCGAGCTTCTCGCTCAGCCCTGACAGCGTATTGCAAAGTTGTCGAAGAGCATCGCCGTCTTGCTCGTGTTGCATCCGTTCGACTAACTTCGCCGCAAGTGGAAGTATGCCGTCGGCTGTGAGATGCCCGCTCATCTGGAACAAACTCTCTGCGAGGCTGAAGACCTTGTCGCCGTCCCGCTCCCTTTCCATGCGTTGGATCAGCACGTTAGCTGCCGGTCGCAGATCGTCCGGTGCCAGCTTTGAACTCATTTCGGACAGCGTCCTGCTGAGGTTGCTCAGGGCGTAGCTGTCTTGCTCGCGTTGCATGTGGTCGACCAACTCCGCGGCAAGTGGTCGAACGTCGTCGGCCGCGAGCTTCTCGCTCAGCCTGGACAAAGCTCCACCGACATCCCAGTAACTGCATTGGTCGCTCATCAGGTCTTCGACCAGCGCCTCGGCTGCTGTCCGAAGGTCGGCAGCGCTGATCTTCGTGCCCATCCTAGACAGCGTCCAGCCGAGGCTTGCCAGGGCGTCGCTGTCTTGCTCGCTCTTCATTCGTTCGACGAGTGCGGTAGCGAAGGGGCGCAGGTCGTCAGCGTCAAGCTTGGCACTCATCCCTGACAGCGTCATGCCAAGGCTTGCGAGCGCGTGGTTGTCCTGCTCGGTCTTCATGCGGTCCGCGATCACCGTAGCGATGGCACTCAGGTCGTCCGCCCCAAGCATTTCCATCATTCCCGGCAACGTAATAACTTTTCTATTGATCCCCGCCAACACTTCACCCAGTCGGTGGAGCGCCTCGCTGTCTTGCTCCTTCGTCATCCGCTTGACGAGCACGGCAGCAAGCGGGCGGAGGTCATCGGCTTCGAGGTCTGCACTGATCCGCACCAACACTTCGCCCAGGTGAGCGAGCGCATCGTCGTCCTTCTCGACTTGGATGCGTTCGACCAATGCCTCGGCGTATGGCAACGGACGCCGCAGCTGCAGTTCGACCAACACTGCAAGACATGCGCGTTCGCGATCGTTATGGGACTTTGACTCCCGCAAGAACGGCAACAGAATCTCGTCGCCGATTCGCTGTCGAATCCGACCACCCGGATCGAGCCCAACCACGACGTGAACAATCCACGCCGCGCGCTGCCTGACTTGCGAGGGCTTCCGCTCGATTCCGACTCGAATCGCATGCAGGCGAACGTTTTCCGATAATCGGGCGACCTCAGTCCCTTGGTGCCGTGATACCAAAGAATCAACCACTGCGCGGGCGTCCGCCCTACGCTGCTCTTGATACCGATTCCACTGCCATGCCGTAGTTCCCATGACGGCGAGAACCACCAAGACAAAGAACGCTCTTCGGATCACCACTCGGATCACATTGCCACCCTTTCCGCTTCCAAGGCAACTTCGCTCACCATGATGTAGCTTGTGGACTGCCTGTTGCAGTTCAACATACTGTCGAAGAGCTGTCAACAAAGTGGCGCGATTTCGAGCAATCGAGCAGACGGAGATCTTGTGTCTTAGCCGGACAGATAATCGGGTTCGATAGCCGCTGTATACGTGAGCCGCGAGTAGGCCCGGCGTGGATGCCACTGGCGTGGGTGCCACTGGCGTCTCGCCAGTGCCGAACGGCGAGTTGGCGATCATTTGTAATGGCGGAGGAAAGACGAAAGGGGCCACCCACAACTCGATTGCAACCTACCAGGGCAGGTAGCCGGCGATCAATCGGGGGAATCGGTGCTGCATTTTGGCCGTTGGTTCCGCCGCGCGGCAGGCCGAACTGACACCGAGCAGTCAGTTTGGCAGCCGAAGCCCAGCCTCACTCACGACCGGCATTGGTTGCAAGGGCTCACGTGCAAAGCGCTTAGATTTGGATGGGGCAGAATGATGGTGGGCAGAATGATTTTTCGATCTGCCACCTTGGCTGACTAGGCCGTTTCATCCGCGGTAGCGCCGCAGTTCCATCAGCCCCCGCACGTCACATCCGCTCATTGCTTGCCGAGCAGATCTTTCGGGAACTCACTTTTAAAGCGCAGTCCGGTCGCCTAGAATATGAGTGGCCTTTTTCACACTTTTCGGCAACGGTGGACAGGGGGAAACTCAGTTATAGGATCGAGTGGGATTGCTGCAAGCCTTGGGGTCTAGGTTTTCTTATGGGCTGACCGTCCTGAGGTGTGAAATGCGGACAAATCGAAGGCAAAGGGTCAGATACTCACGTAGTATGCCTGACTTGCTGTTGGTGTTTACTCTAATATGCGTGTCGTTAGCTGCAGCTGCGTACTTTCCGCGTGAGAATTTGGCCGATCTTCAGTATCTTCTTGCTGGACGCCCGGCCCCAAGGCGTTTCCTCTTTTTTACTTCATCCACGCTCGAAATAGTCATCTTTTTGAACATAGTGCTGCCGGCATTGTTTGGCGTTGTTGCAGTCTTTTTAACTCGAAATACCGCGAGAAGACTCGCATTTGCCTTTGTTGGTTGGTTGCTATCCATCGTGGTGAGTTTCATAACTGTGTGGTGTTTTTCCGGTTTGTCGATATCCTAAAGTGCTTAAATCAAGACTCGATAGAATTCCTTGTGCGTGCCCGGCGACTTGCAGGTTGTAGTTTGTAGTAAACCAAGTCAGTAGCAAAGCACGCGCGCTGGGAGCGAGATTAAAGTATGTTCGGCTATGGAAATCTGTTTAGAAAGTGTGTTCTCACGTTGTTTTGCACGATGGTGGTCTTACCGTTTGTCCTTTGGCGGTTTTACATACCTAATCTCGACTCAAGTGAAAAGTCACCTAGTCGACCTCAAAAAAAGGAGGCTTCCCGTAGCCATTTTTTCCTGGTTCCCTATTTGGATTCGCTCGGACCTGCGATGGCCTGTGAACGT
This sequence comes from Planctomycetota bacterium, assembly GCA_029259935.1. The sequence continues at coordinate 1,126 of JAJDEH010000226.1, read as the reverse complement.
GAGGAGTTGGGTGGATTGGAAGATTTGCTTATCGAATACGAGGTTGGCGTGCCGTTCGGTAGAAGTAAGATCACGGCGGACGACGTCGAAGACCTCCTGCCCCTTCCTCCGAAGGTGGCCGTTTGGAGTGACGGGACAATTATCTGGACGGCAAGCGACCAAGAAGGTGAACCTGTTTTCAAAGCGCGATTGCCAAGGCAGAAAATCGCAACGACGGCAGCAAAGATTCGCGAACTGAAAAGCCAATTGGCAAAGTTGCCCCCTACTGACAGCGCTATAGCAAGTCGCTACGGGACTGTTTCATCAATTTCCCTAACTGACGCCGATGATTCAATTGCGATCTATTCCGAACTTGAGCAAATGGAAAAGCTTGGAACATATTGGTATTTAAGTGGAGAGAAATATCGCGAATTCGATTCGTTTGAATCATTCTGCAGATTCGTGCCCAATCGATGGATCGAGCTTCAGCAGCTTTACTCTGCAGCGAGACTGGAACTGCGAAAAGCGATCCCCAAAGAGGGGAAAGAGATAGATCCCTCGGTAGATTTGAAGTGGGTCGTACAATTTAGTCAGCCCCAATGAAGCACGGACACGCCCGACAAAAGTATCTGGAATCGTGGCGCGACTTTTTCGCTAGGCAGGGGTTTCAGTTGTTGCGAATTGCGAAATCAAGCAGGTTTTTGATTTCGACGGCGTGGCTCTTGCCGGAATAAACGGGTCCGAACGGGGGCACCCGAAACCCAGTCTCACTCACGACCGGCATTGGTTGCACGAGTTCACGTGCAAAGCGCTTAGGTTTGGATGGGGAAGAATAATGGTGGGCAGAATGATTTTTCGATCTGCCACCTTGGCTGACTAGGCCATTTCATCCGCAATAGCGCTGCAGTTCCATCAGCCCCCGCACGTCACATCCGCTCATTGCTTGCCGAGCAGATCTCTGGAGACTCTCTTTTAATTTAGAAATGCAGTCCGGTCGCCCAAACTGTGGTCGCGGATAGGGGTAGGGAAGTCCGGTTGAGCCGGACTCCCCTCCCTCCGAACCGTGCATGCGGTTCTCCCGCACACGGCTCTCCAGTTAGTGGTTGCCCGGTGATAGGGATTGAACGTAACGGGTGTGGGCGTTTCG
>JAJDEH010000225.1 GCA_029259935.1 Planctomycetota bacterium | reverse complement strand
GTTGGCCACCGTCCGCGGGTTGTGATGATGCGACCAGTAACTGGTGTCGTAATCGTAGCCCTTCAGTTCATAGATCTCATTTTCCGTTTCGACGTTGCCATGTTCGGTGACTCCCAGGTAGACACCGACGCGCGACTTATCGATGTTCTCCCAGTCCAAACCGGCGTCGCCCACGGCCTCGTTCGCCGAATAGACGCCGACACTGCCTGCCCGAGTTCCTCGCCGAATGTCTTTGCGAGGTTGATATTTCTTGGCATCAAAGTTACAGATGCCGGCCAGGGTTTTGCCAACGTAGCGTATCTCGTAATCGCTTACGCCACTGCGGCCGTTCAGCAGACTTTCACGCAGCTCGGCCAGATTGTTCCCGTTGGGCGCGGCAAGGCCGATGCCAGTGACGACGATTCGATCACGGTCGGGGAGATTATCAGCGGACGTGGTTGCTATCATGGAAGATTCATCGCCTGCGGCGGGAAGCACTTGAAATTACCGCTTTTACCCCGGATTGGCAACCAGCCGCGGAAGATTGCGAATCCCCGTTTGGGCACCAGCAGCCGACCGCTACCCAGGGCCCCGCAATTCCGCCTGCAAGCGGCGCATTCCCTCCGAAGTTGAAATTTCCGGGCGGTAGCCGAAATCCTCTCTGGCGCGGCGGATGTCAAAATAATGAGGTTGCGCCAACTGTGCGGCGAGGAACCGGGTCATTCGAGGCTCGCTTTTGATTCTCAAGGCCGAGTAGATCCATTCCATGGCCATGCCGACCCGCCATGCCGACTTCAGCGAGATCGACTTGGAAAGGGGCGGAATATCTGCCAGCTTCAAAATTTCATCGATCCACTGCCAGCAGTTGACCGGTTCGCCTTGGCTGATGAAATAAGCCCGGCCCGCGACCGGCGAATCGGCCTGTAACGCATCGGCGGCCAGCAGATGGGCTCGGGCGGCATTTTCGACATAGACCATATCCACCAAATTCGTGCCGTCACCGACACGCCGCAACTGGCCCGACCGCGCGCGGGTCAACAAACGAGGAATGAGGTGTTGATCGCGCGGACCCCAGATCAAGTGAGGCCGCAACGCGCAAGTCAGCAAATCAGGTCCGTTGGCTTGCAGCACATGTTGCTCGGCCAGCGCTTTGGAATGGGGATAATGGCACAGCCACCGGTCGGGGTAGGGGGCCGATTCATCGACGCCCTCTTGGGCCGCGCCATCGAACGTAACACTGGGACTGCTGGTATACACAAGCCTCGGAACCCGATGCCGCCGACAAGCGGCCACGACGTTCTCGGTTCCCACCGTGTTGATGCCGTGGTAGTGCTGCCAGCTACCCCAGATGCCGGCCACTCCAGCGGTGTGAAACACGACGTCACAATCGCGACAAGCTTCCGCAACGGCTTCGGCGTCGCGTACATCTCCTTGCACGCTTTCAACGCCGAGGGCATCCAACGCCGCATACTTCTTTCTAGAAAACGCGCGCACCTGATCGCCATGGGCAACCAACTGTTCGACGAGATAGAGCCCCAGAAATCCGCCAGCGCCGGTGACAAGTGCGTTCAAAGGTGCGTCTCGGTAGTTTCGAACATTCGAGTTTTGAGATTTGAATTTGTTTCGGATTTCGAAATTCGGATTTCGAATTTACCGGCCGGCCCGTTAGAAACTCGCTGCCATCGTCTTGGGAATTTGAAAACGATAGGAGTGCGCCCCACCGACGGCGGCAGCGGGCAATTGCAAACGGAGATATTCGATCTTGCGCCGATTCACTTCGGCCGGCACTTCGTAGATGATGACATCGGTACACTCGTCGGCGGGACCAAGCACGGCCGACGAAGTGTGTCCTTGCACGACTTTGATATCGCTAAACACCATCATGCTATAAACCGTGCCGAGATTGTCGGTCAAGGATGCGGCCGTCTCGGAATTTCCCGAGTTGAACTTATTTCCGTACCAACTCTTGTAGTTCACGTCCGTCTGTCGTTGATTGCGAACCTTAAAGTAAATCTGCAGAAAAGCCGCGTTGCCGGAATTTCGAACCGCATTGCGAGCGTCCTTGCCGCGCACCGGACCGAACTCGACACGTTCGACTTTCACGCGAACCTCATCGCGCAGCACTGCTTTCGAAGTGGCGTCGGCCCAGGCCATGACCACGGGATCCACCGAGGGTCCGCCCTCCCCTTCAACGACGTTTTCGTGTTCCTCGTGAAACCATTCGGGGTGCGTCTGGTACGCCTGGAAGAACCCAGCGACCAACAGCACCATCACCACGCAGCCAACCATCATCATCAGAATGAGGCCCAACGAACCCGTCGACCTCCCGACTTTGGACCTCAGGCGGTTCGAAGCCAAAGATTCCGTGGATTCCTCAGTGATTCCCAGGCCGGAGGCACCCGTGGCAACGCCGCCGGGTGGAGCATGAGCGGACGGCGGCAATTGACCCGCCTCCGCAGCGGCCGGAATAGTGACCGCCCGTTGGCAAGCTTGGCAAGTGAACGATTGCTGCACGGCCGCCATTTTCACCTCGTAGGCAGTACCGCAACCAGGGCAAGCGATCTGATTCATGGTTCTCTTCGAGGGGTTCCAATCGAGTCGAGGTTCGTTCCGCCAACAGTCCAAGCGCCGTGGAGCGATCAGCGATTAAATAAATCGGACCATTATTCAAGCTTAGCGGCCAAGTTGACCTTTCGCCAGCGTAGCCGTTTTTCCGATTTGCTCGGTTCGCCAGTAGAATGCCGGTGCCAATTCGGTCCAATTCAGTCGACAAATCCGCCGCCACTTCGCGTCATGCTGTCGAGCGGCGGTTCCGGGCCCTACCGAAGGCACTTTCGGTGAAAGTGACCTACATTGCTCGAAAGTCCGCTTCTTACTAGAATCCCGCGCCGGATGGAGTTCCCCACGTCAAGGAAGACGGGCCATGAGCATGGATTCTGCTAGCAAGTCGGAAGACTTTGGTCGCTTCGCCCAGTTGCGATACGGCCGCGAGGTCATCCGCAGCGAAGCTCGCGCGCTGCTAGGATTGGCGGACCGCTTGAACGACGAGTTCTGCGAAGCCATCGACCTGCTCAGCCAATGCCAAGGAAATGTCCTAGTATCCGGAATGGGGAAGGCCGGTTTGATTGGCCAGAAAATTGCCGCCACGCTGGCGTCAACCGGAACACCAAGCCACTTTCTGCATCCCAGCGAAGCGATCCACGGCGACCTCGGACGCGTGCAAGCGGATGATGTCTTGATACTGCTATCGTTTAGCGGTGAAACCGCGGAAATCGTTACGCTGGCGGACGCGCTCGGAACCTTGAACGCGAAGTATGTGGCCATTACCGGTCGGATGTCGAGCCGACTGGCAAGCCAGGCCGCCAGAACCATCGACCTGGGACCGATCAACGAAGCTTGTTCCCTGGGCCTTGCCCCGACCACCAGCACCGCCGCCATGCTGGCGGTGGGCGACGCCATCGCTCTGGTTCTCAGCCGTAAGCAAGATTTCGGACCCTTGGATTTCGCCCGCTATCATCCCGGCGGCAGTTTGGGCCGCAAGTTGGCCAAGGTCGAAGATGCAATGCGGCCGCTGGTCGAATGCCGAGTGGCCGACCAAAACCTCACCATTCGCGAGATTCTCGTGCAACAAGGCCGGCCTGGCCGCCGAACAGGTGCCATCATGGCCCTAGGCGACGGTCAAGCTTTGTGCGGCATTTTCACCGATAGTGATCTGGCGCGACTGTTGGAATCGCGCCGTGATCGAGCCATCGATGGGCCGCTGTCGAGCGTGATGACTTGCGACCCGTTGCGTGTCGTGGCCGGCTCCCGGCTAACGGCGGCGGTCGAACTGATGACTCAAAAGAAGATCAGCGAATTGCCGGTCGTGGATGTCGACGCCAAGCCGATAGGAATGATCGACATTACCGATGTGGTCGGAATCTTGCCCGCCGCGGATAACCGCGTAGAATCGACCCCAGGTGATGACGACAGCATGGAAAGCCTTGACGAGCATCCACCGATCGTGCCTTTTCCCGCGGCCGAATGAACCTCCCGGCATCGTTGTGACGTAAATGAAAATTGACGACCGTTTTCGCAAGATCGAACTCATCCTGTCGGACGTCGACGGCGTGTTGACGGGCGGCGGGATCGTTTACGACAACCAAGGCATCGAAACGAAACAATTCCATGTGCGGGACGGTTTGGGCATTCGGCTGTGGCAACGTGCGGGGTACAAGTTCGGCGTACTGACGGCACGCACTTCCCATATCGTGAAGGTGCGCGCGGCCGAACTGCAGATGGATGTGGTTCGGCAAGGATTCGAGGAAAAACTACCGGCGGCGCAGCAGGTGATCGATGAACTGGGCCTGGTGGCGGACCAGGTCTGCTTTATTGGCGATGATCTGCCCGACTTGCCGGTGATTCGACATGTGGGCGTGGGCGTTGCCGTGGCCAATGCGGTGGAAGAAGTTCGAGCGGCGGCGGATCACGTGACAAAATCGCCAGGCGGAGAAGGAGCGGTTCGCGAATTGGTTGAGACGCTGCTGAAAGCAAAAAAGCGTTGGAACGAATTAATATCCAAGTACACATCTTAGGGCGGCGTTGCCGCGAAGAAATCCGAACGTTCGGAATTCTTAGCCATCCGCCAACGCCGCGCGGAACTTGATCCACCAGAACTAATTCATCACGTGTTCAAATCACTCCAACGCTTCGCCGCGAGTACGATCGCGATTCTGACGGCCTACACGGCTTATTCGCTGTTGGCGGTTCCATTCATCGAGCCGGACTTGAAACTGCCCGGCCCGAAGCCCGGTCAGTTCGTCAGCGACAAAGAAAAATCAAACCGGCTGCCCTGGCTGCAATCGTACTTTCCCGAGGGTGCCTGGGAACTTGACGAAAAGAAAACCAAGATCCTCGTCACGGAAAATGGCGAGTTGCTGTTTCGCGAATTTCAACCCCGGCCGGATGGCCACGTCGAAGTAACGCCGTTCACGATCATCCATGAGACGGAATCGGGTTCGCGTCCCATCATCATGCAAGCACCTGGGGCCGTGTTGGAATTCGACAAGCCGCTCGACCTGGGACAGACCGATGTCGGCCGATTTGTCGGCGGCATGTTGCGGGGCGACGTTCATATCTACAGTCCCCAGATTTTGCCGGACGACGAGGAACTGGTTCTGCAGACACGAAACGTGCAGATGACCGGCCGGCGAATCTTCACGCCGCACAACGTCGACTTTCGTTTTGGAAAGCACTGGGGCCGAGGACGCAATCTCAACATTCAGCTTGCGGCCCCGCAAGGCGGCGGCGACGAGCGGTTTTCGTTCAGCGGAGTGGAGTCCTTGGAGTTGGTTCACGTCGAACGCGTCCACCTCGACGCGGCGGGACGAAACATGCTGCCGACTCAGTTGTCTCGTGGCCGCGCGCCCGATCCGCTAGACGGCGAGTCGAAAAAAGAACCTCCGGTGCCGATTGAAATTACCTGCCAGGGTCCGTTTGTCTTCGATGTCGAAAACTCGTTGGCTTCCTTCGAAGATCGAGTCGAAGTGCTTCGCTTGAGGCACGATGGTCCCGCCGATCAACTCAACTGCGACCGCTTGGAAATCCACTTTACCAAACGAACGGATGAGGCGACGACGCCAACCGCGCCCGCCTCCGACGAGTCCAGTCCAACACTGGATGAACTTGCCGCCAAGCGGATCGTGGCCATTGGTCGGCCCGTGACCGTGCGCTCGGATTTCATCCTGGAAGGACAGCGGTTGGAATACGAAATTGCCGCGGCCGGCGAAATGGGCGCGATCTGGGTGGACGGCCCCGGCGTGCTGTACGAAGAAGACGAGGCCGGGCAGCGAACGCTCACCGTTCAATGGCAGGAACAACTGCATGGGCGAACCATCGGCGAGGAACACGTCGTCTCACTGCTCAAGCAAGCCAAAATTGAGTCCGCCGAGGCCGGCATGTTCGGCGCCGAGGAATTGCATATTTGGCTGCGGGAAATTCCTCCCGCCGGGATCGCCAGGACGACGGCGGAAAAATCGGATGAGCCTCAATTCGTGGCCGATCGAATTCTGGCGATTCGCAACGTAGTGGCCGATTCCGAACAACTGTCGGCCAGCGCCGGCAAGCTGGAAGCTTGGATCGAACAAGTGCCCGTCACCTATCGGCTGCCTGTAACGGAAGAAACCGCGTCCGCCGGCGATTCCACGGCGCAGCCCGGACAAGCGCCTGAGTCCAAACAGAGGCCCGTGGCGCGACGCGACGCCCCGCCATCGAACTCGCCAAAAGCCAAGTATCACCTGCAAGGCGGTGATGTGAAAATAAAGCTTCGCCAGCAAGGGGAAGACTTTACGTTACAAGCGGCAAGCGTCAAGAAGAATGGAGACAAACCGGCCGCCGAGCAACAACTGGTCCAACTGATCGAGACAAAAACACAACGAGCGGATGAAATCCCGCTGCATGTAACCGGCGAATCGCTGCAACTAACGCGAACCAGTGTCGACACGCCCGACAATGCTCGGGTCGAAGTCAAGGGATCTCCAGCGGAAGTCAGGGCGCGAGGCGCGACGATCGTCAGCGAGAATATCAAACTGGATCAGGCGGAAAACCTGCTGTGGATCGAAACCCCCGGCAAGATGACGCTGCCCGCTTCACAAGATCAACTTGATGAAGGGCTGAGGCCGGTTTCCGACACGGTGGTGACGTGGAAGGGGCGGATGGACTTCGACGGCCGCACCGCGAAGTTTCGCCGCGATGTCAAAACTTCGGGAATGTACCAGCTCAAAAACGGCGAACTGCTGGAGACAACCATGTCGGGCAGTTCGCTCGATATCACGGTTTCCCGCCGCATCAGCTTCTCTTCGGGCGATTCACAATCGGCGAAAGCCGACCTCAAGTCACTGGCCTTCGCCAACGGTTTCTTCTATGAAAGCCATCGCCGGGCAACCGACAATGACTTGATTTCCATTGACCGGCTGCAAGCGCGGAATTTGTTCTTCGATCGGCTCGACAACCAAATGACCGCCGAAGGTCCTGGCTGGGCGACGAGCGTGCATCGGGGCAATGGCTCGCTTGATTTGGGATCGGCGAAGGCGAAAGCTCCACCGGCACAAGCCAAAAAGAAGGAGGGCTTGAATTACGGCAGTATTAACTTTGCCCAGGGTTTGAAGGGCGATCTCGAAAAACGTGAAGTCGAGTTTCACGGACGAATTCGTTGTGTCTACGGACCCGTGGCGACCTGGCAGAGTACACTCGATCCGAGCCGCGCGGGCGGGCTGGGACCCAAAGGCGTGAAAGTAACTTGCGATGTCCTGAAGGTGGCCGAACTTGGGCAACCGGTGGAAGGAGAACGCAAGATGTTGCTAAACGCGCTAAGCAATGCCGTTTTGGAAGGAAGCAGCTTTCGCGCCACCGCGAAGCGAATGTCTTTCGATCAGTCCAAGGACTTATTTGTGTTGGCTGGCGACATTCGCGAAGACGCCCGTTTGCTTCGCTGGTTTCAGCCCGGCGGACCTGAACACCGGGCGACGGCTCGCAAGATTCTCTATTGGCGAACGGAAAACCGCATCGAAGTTGACGACGCAAAGTTCCTCGACTTGTCACATCTGGGAATCACACCGCAATGACCTCGCGGGAGGCGTCTTTGGCCTCGTTCCGCCGCTGTTCGCATTGCGTGATCCACTCGACGATCCGCCAATCTAGCCAACGGCGGTCCGGATCCAAGCCAGCCTCGCCGATGTACCCAATATGGCCGCCGTGATCCGTTAGGTGCAACTTGATCGAGTTCGACATTTCGTAACGGTCGAACATATCGATGGGCACCAGCGGGTCGTCCTTCGCGACGACGATTTGGGTCGGCAATCGAATGTCTTTCAACAGCGGTGCGGAGCTTGCCTTGCGGTAGTACTCTTCCACGCCTGAGTAACCGATCATGGGGGCCGTATATTGATCGTCGAACTCCCACAGTCTGCCCGGTAACGGCGACACTGGTACGTCTTCCATGCCGGGAATCCGTCGATGACGTCGCAAAACCAATTGTCGCAGACAACGCATGAAGGAGACGTCGTAGATGCGGTTGACGCCCTGGCGTAAGTTGCGGCCACAGTGGAATAAATCAATCGGAGGAGCCACGGCCAAGGCCCCGTCCAAGTTGGGCGGCGTATTACCTGCCATCTCGCCAAGATACTTGAGCAAGATGTTGCCACCTTTGGAAAACCCGATGACCGTCAAGGGCGAGCCGGGGCAAAGATCGGCGATGTAATCAATCACCGGCGACATGTCTTCGCTCTTGCCGGCGTGCCCAAATCCTTTCGCTTTCAGCGAACCCATGCCATAGCCGCGCAGATCTTGGCGGAACGTACGGATTCCACGAGCATTCAGTTTGGCGGCGATCCGCACCAGATAGGGCGATTTGTGCGATCCGCCCAGCCCGTGCAACATCAAAACAACGCGGTCGCCCCGGCACCAGGCATGTGGGCGGTCTTCATGCATGACGATCACATCGCCATCGTCTAGCAAGACCTCGCGCGGCGTTGCCCGATAGGGGGCCAGTCGGCCCGGAAAGTAGACGCCACCGATCGTTTGCGCGTGAGCATTTCGCAAAGCCCGGTGGGGGCGAAACCTTGGAAATTCTGAACCTTCCATTTTTCTGAATGTGATTCCAAGATCGGTGTGATTTGCCGGGTCGTCCAAGTGTCAATTCCTTGTAGCACAATCAGCGGACCGCATCTACTGGCCGAATCAAGGTGCTAAATCGCGGAGTTGTACCGGCGGGAATTTAATGCACGCAATTCCCCACTGTGTTAATCTAGTGAATCAGACCTCAAATTTTCTCCCACCCCTCTATTCCATGTCGAGGACCCCACATGCCACGGATCACAAACATTGTCCTGCTCGCCGTATTACTCTTTGGATTCACAGCCGCGAGTTCGGCCCAGGACGCTCGCGAGTTGAAGGTCGGCATCATCGGCTTGGACACTTCCCATGTACTCGCCTTTACCGGCATTCTGAATGATCCCAAAGCGCCGCCCGAAGTGGCCAACTGTCGTGTTGTCGTCGCCTATCCCCAGGGCAGTCCCGATATTGAATCGAGTGTCAGCCGCGTTCCCGGTTACACGGAAGAGATCAAAACGAAGGGCGTGGAAATTGTCGATTCGATTGACGATTTGCTTGATCGAGTGGACTGCGTCTTGTTGGAAACCAATGATGGCCGGCCTCATCTAGAGCAATTGCTCCCTTGTTTGAAGGCTGGCAAGCGGGTCTTTATCGACAAGCCGATTTCCGCTTCGCTGGAAGATGCCGTGGCGATCTTCGCGGCCAGTGACCGCTACATGACGCCCGTCTTCTCTTCCTCTTCGCTACGGTTCGGCAAGAACTCGCTCGCAGTTCGCAACGGCTCGATCGGCGTAGTGACTCACTGCCAGACCACCAGCCCATGCAGTTTGGAAAAGACCCATCCTGATTTGTTCTGGTATGGAATTCACGGTGTCGAGTCGCTGTTTACCGTGATGGGCACGGGTTGCGAAAAAGTGCAACGTTCGACCACCGCCGACGGAAAGATCCAAGTCACCGGCCACTGGAAAGGCGGCCGTACGGGCACGTTTATCGAAGGCAAGGGTTACAGCGGCACGGCGACCGGCGAAAAAGGCGATTCGCCCGTGGGTTCGTATGACGGCTATCGGCCGCTGGTCGTCGAAATCGTCAGGTTTTTTCGCGGCGGCAAACCGCCAGTAACGGCGGCCGAGACGCTCGAGATCTACGCATTCATGGAAGCCGGCGACGAGAGCAAACGCCAGGGCGGCAAAGAAGTCGAACTGCAATCCGTCCTGGAATTAGCCCGCAAGAAAGCGGCCGCGAAGTTGAAAGAATAGAAGCGTCTCAAAGAGTCAGCCGAATTTCATTTCGATTCGTGGCGCGCGGTTTTGCTGCGCAATTTCCCAGCGAGTTCGACCGGCAGGTTCAATCCTGGTCCAATCTTTCGCGCGCTTCAATGTCCAGCGATTCGCCTTGAAGGCGGGAACCAATCCGGATATTTCGGCTAGAATGGAGACTCGATCCGCAAAGTGCCCCAGTTACGCGAACTAGAGCAGGCGACATGAGATTTCCAATTCGACCAACCAGACCCAACGCACTCGTCGTGCTTGTCCTTATTCCGTACCTGCTTTGCCCGGGCGGGGCGCGGGCAGCGCAGCCGCTGCGGTTCAATCGCGATATTCGGCCGATTCTGGCCGAGCATTGTTTTGCTTGCCATGGGGCGGATGCTGGCTCGCGGAAAGCGGACTTGCGATTGGATCAGCGGGAAGTGGCGATCGAGATGGGGGCCATTGAGCCCAAGATGCCGAAGGAGAGCGAATTGGTGGCTCGCATCTTTTCGCAAGACGCCGAAGCCGTCATGCCGCCGCCCGAAGCCAAGACGACACTCACGAAATCACAAAAGGACATGCTCGTTCGCTGGATCAAGGAAGGTGCCGAGTATCAAAAGCACTGGTCGTTCATTCCTGCTCAACGACCCGCGGTTCCCAAATTGACGGCGCACAAGTCGTGGCCCAAGAATGCCATTGACCACTTTGTTCTTGAGCGCATGCGCGCCGCGGGGCTAGAGCCAGCGCCGGAAGCGAACCGCTTTGCACTCATCCGCCGTTTGTATCTCGATCTGATCGGCCTGCCGCCCTCTCAGGCTGCCGTCGATAGATTTGTCGGCGACCAGTCCGACCAAGCTTACGAAAGGGTGGTGGATGAGTTGTTAGCGTCCAAGCACTTTGGCGAGCATTGGGCCCGCATGTGGCTCGACCTGGCCCGCTACGCCGACACGAAAGGATATGAAAAGGACTTACACCGAGACATCTGGCGATATCGTGATTGGGTGGTCGACGCGTTTAATTCTGACATGCCTTATACGCAGTTCACGGTCGAGCAACTCGCGGGCGATCTGCTGCCCAAGGCGACGACCCGCGGCAAACTGGCAACGGCATTTCATCGCAACACGATGACGAATGACGAGGGCGGCACCGATAACGAAGAGTTCCGCACACTGGCCGTCAAGGACCGTGTAGATACGACCGTGCAAGTGTGGATGGGTTTGACCATGGGATGTGCAAAATGCCATTCGCACAAATACGATCCTATTTCGCAAAAAGAGTATTACCAGGTCTTCGCCATCTTTAATCAAACGGTGGACGCGGACCGCTCGGACGATGCCCCGCGTATGAGCACGCCTACGATGGAACAAGAGCAGCAGCTCGCGCGACTGAACGCTCAGCTCGCGGAAAAGCGAAGACGGTATCTGGCGGAAACCGATGAGATGCGGGCGGCGCGGCGGAAGTGGGAAGTCGAAATCGCCCAGCAAAGCAATTGGAGCGCGCTCCGGCCGGCAAGCACCGAATCGTCCGGTGGCGCGGAATTCAAAACGCTGGAAGATGATTCGCTGCTGGTCTCGGGTCCCAATCCACCGAAAGACACCTATACGATTGTCGCTGGCACCTCACTGCGTCGAATCGCCGCTTTGCGGCTCGAAGCGCTCACGCATTCTTCGCTGAAGAATCAAGGCCCCGGGCGAAACGCGCAGGATCCGAACTTTGTCGTCAACGAACTAACCTTGGAAGTCATTGACAGTGAATCCAAGATTCAAACGGTCAAGCTTGTAAAACCCCAAGCCGATTTTTCACAGCGGGGTTGGGCAGTGGGCGGCGCGATTGATGGAAATCCCAAAACCGGCTGGGCGATTTCGCCACATCAACGCAAACCCCACGTGGCAACTTTTCAACTTGAAGAGCCGATCGAACTCGACGAGAGATCGCGGCTACGCGTGACGCTCGCCCAGAACTACGGCAACCGCCTCGTTCTCGGCCGCTTTCGACTGTTGGCCAGTTCGTCGACCGAGCATCTTGAGCCAAGTATCACCATGTTGCCCGTGTTGGCGGCTCGCGATCCGAGTCGACGGACCAAGCCGGAGCAGGCCAGGCTGAATGAAGCATTCCGCCAGGTTTATCCCGCGACCGCGACACTGAGCAAGGAAGTCAAGAAACTGGAACGGCAGATCGCTGATCTGAACAAATCGTTTCCGAACACTCCCGTCATGGTCGAGTTGGCGGAGGGCAAGAAGCGGGCTACTCATTTTCATATCCGCGGTAACTTTTTGGACCAAGGCGAGGCGGTGGCCGCGGGTTTGCCGAAGTCATTCGGAACGTTTGACGCCAGCGATACACACAATCGGCTGAGTGTGGCCCAATGGCTCTTGCAAGATGAGAACCCGTTGACGGCGCGCGTGGCCGTGAATCGCGTGTGGGCCAGGATTTTTGGTCGCGGTTTGGTGGAGACCGAAGAAGACTTTGGCACGCAGGGCACGCTGCCCAGCCATCCCGAGTTGCTTGATTGGTTGGCCATCGAGTATCGAGACTCGCTCGGCTGGTCTCACAAGAAGCTGTGCAAGACCATCGTCATGTCCGCGGCCTATCGGCAATCTTCAACCATCAGCAAATCTAAACGCGATCGCGATCCCCAAAACCGCTGGCTGAGTCGCGCGCCCCGTTTTCGCCTGACGGCGGAGACCGTCCGCGACCAAGCCTTGGCGGCGTCGGGCCTGCTTACACCTGCCGTTGGTGGTCCTTCCGTGATGCCGCCGCAGCCGGATGGAATTTGGAAAACGACTTACAGCCGGCTCAAGTGGAAAACGGCGACCGGCGTCGACCGATATCGCCGCGGACTGTACACCTATTGGCGACGAACCAGCCCCTATCCTTCCATGCTGACTTTTGACGCCGGATCGCGAGAAGTCTGCATCGTGCGGCGCATCCGCACCAACATTCCCTTGCAAGCTCTGGTGACGATGAATGACCCGGTGTTCGTGGAAGCCTCGGGCGCTCTGGCCAAGAAGACGCTCGCCGCCGATCTAGACTCCGACTCGCGGCGGGTCGTATTTGCCTTTCGCAAGGTGCTGGTGCGGCCGCCGTCGACGCAAGAGACCGAGCGGCTGGTCGATGTGTATAAGACAGCGCTGGCCGAATATCAAGAAGACGAAGCGGCAGCTCGACAGCTTCTGGAGTCGTCGCGACTGGCGGCCATGGATGGAGTATCCAATGAACAGTTGGCCGCCTGGACCATCGTCGCCAATGTGCTGCTGAATCTCGACGAAACACTAATGCGAAACTAAGCTAACTGCGTTCGCGCGATCATGAAGATAAGACATATGAACAATCATCTCACAGATTTGCAGACAGTAACACGCCGCCACTTTCTCCAGCGTGGCGGACTTGGAATTGGCGGCATGGCGCTGGCGTCGTTGATGTCGCCAGGCTCTTCCGCGTGTCTAGCACAGCAAGACAATTCCGCGGCGGATTCGCTGGCCGGCAAAAAGCCCATGCACACGGCCAAGGCCAAGTCGATTATTTACTTGCATATGGCTGGCTCGCCATCGCAACTGGAGTTGTTTGAGCACAAGCCGGCGCTGCAAAAATTTCACGGAAAAGAATGCCCCCAAGAATATCTCGAGGGGAAACGGTTCGCATTCATCAAGGGCGTGCCGCGCATGCTGGGTTCGGTGTTTCCCTACCAGCAGCACGGCGAATCGGGGCAATGGATCAGCGAGTTGCTGCCGAACCTGGCGCGGGTCATCGACGATGTTTGCGTGATTCGCACGGTGAACACCGACCAGTTCAATCATTCGCCCGCGCAGTTACTGCTGCATACCGGCCAGCCCCGTTTGGGATATCCCTCCATCGGATCTTGGATCACCTATGGATTGGGAAGCGAAAATCGAGACCTGCCGGGGTTCGTGGTTCTGGCTTCGGGAGGCAAGACGCCCAGTGCCGGCAAGTCGCTGTGGGGTTCCGGTTTTCTGCCGACTGTTTATCAGGGCGTGCAGTGCCGCACGACCGGAGATCCGGTGTTGTATCTTTCCAACCCGAAGGGCATCAGCGCGAAGATGCGCCGCCACTCGCTCGACGCCATGCGCGATCTGAATCAAATGCGATTACGTGAGGTGGGCGACAACGAAACACTGACGCGCATCGCTCAATATGAACTCGCCTTTCGCATGCAAACTTCCGTTCCCGAAGTGATGGACATCTCCAAGGAGTCGCGGCAGACGTTGGATTTATACGGAGCGAAGCCGGGGCATGTTTCCGAGTCGGAAAGTGCCGACGATCCGCGGCCGCTTTACAAAGGCGACGACCCGACGTTCGCCAACAATTGCCTGCTGGCGCGGCGGTTGGTTGAAAAGGGAGTTCGTTTCGTCCAGCTCTACGATTGGGGATGGGATCATCACGGCAGCTCGCCGGGTGAATCAATTGACCAAACGCTGCCCATTAAGTGCCGTCAAATCGACAAAGCCATCGCCGGTTTGCTCACCGATTTGAAGCAGCGCAGCCTGCTTGATTCCACGCTGATCGTTTGGGGCGGCGAGTTTGGCCGCACGCCGATGATGCAAAACAATGTCAACAAGGAATTAAAGAAGGGATTTTATGGCCGCGACCATCATCCGTTTGCCTACACCATGTGGATGGCCGGAGGCGGCGTGAAGCCGGGCAGCTACGGAGCCACGGATGATATCGGCTACTACATTGCCGAAAACCCCGTCGGCATCCGCGACCTGCAGGCGACCATCCTGCAGCTCGCGGGGCTCGACCCGTACAAGTTCAATTACCCGTTCCAGGGATTAAAGAACCGATTGATCGGACCCACGGACGAAGGGCGAGTCATTAAGGGAATCCTGGCGTAGGACCGCGGATGACGGCTGTTCACTGCTGGAATTCTGGTCAGGCCTGCTGCCCACTCTACGGTTGAGCCTTGCTGTCGTCGGCCGATGGTTCACGTTTGGTCGAACTGTCGGCTGGACTTTGAATCAATCGTTCCGCTTCACGGCGGAGGATTTCAGGGATCAGAAAGTCGTGCCGCAATCGGTCACCGCTGACGATCGTGCGGCCGTCCACCGAACCGTCGCTCCGCCATTGCAGTCCGATCTCGCTCGCCAGCAGTAACTTCAGTTCATCAAATACCGCTCGCGCCTGACGCACGTCCCGCTGTTTCGCGTGGATTAGCCCTTGAATCGCGAGCGCGGTCGCTGCAGGACTCGAGGCCCGCGAGTACCCCGCATCCAGCAACAGGCGCTGCGCCTCATCGATGGACTGTCGCGCCGCGGACTGGTCACCCAAGCGGCAGTCTAGCAGGGCCCGCGTGGTTAGAGACCAAATCCGATGTCTGCCTTGGAGGCCCTCGGTGGCAAGCGATGCGCGGAAGTCTTCAAGTGATGCATGCTCGGGATCTAGCCCCTGCTCCAGCAGCAGCATGACTTTCACTGTTCGCGGAACATCGCGTTCGCCCGACGACAGGTGGAAACGTTCGAACATCTTCTCGCACTGGAGTCGGTGCTGCTCGGTATCGCCGGCGTAGGCCCACAGTGTCGACGGCACCATCCAGGCGACGCTGCCGGCCGCCGGATCCAACTCCACGCTTTCGGCGTAGTCGGCGGCCGCGGTCTTCCACTGGCCCGAGCGGACATGGAGTAATGCACGCAGCCGCAGCGTGTGTGCCAGTTGCTGGCGCGGTGCCGCGACATCCCGCTGATACTCGATCAGCGCTTGATAATCGGCGGCCGCATTCTTCCACTGGCCGGCGTGGGTGTAGGCTTCAGCCCGCCTGATAAGAAGGTCGGCGTTGGCCGGGTCGCCCGCAATCGCCCGGTCGAGCCACTCGATCGCCTCCACCCATTCGCCGGCGTAGGCGTGCAATTCCGCAATTCGCGCGGCCGCGTTCGGTCCGCGGCCCAGTACCGCGTCGCGCGCCTGCTGGTTGTCCGTAATGTGATAAGCGGCGGCGAGCCTTACCCAGGGATCGGCGAGATTCTTCTGCGCTAGCGACTTGATGGCCGACCGGTGCGATGTGACGGAGAGACGAAAGCGGCCGAGGTTGATTCCGTTGAATTTGTCTTTGTGCTTCAGTACGACGGTCAGCTTGCGGCCTTGGGGCAGACGCAATGGTTGCTTGAGGGTGTAAACCGCGAAGTGCCTCTCGCCGAGGCGGCCGTAGACGTGCCATATCGCCGGCTTGCGGCTATCGATTGTTCCGGCGATATCCACGTCAGACGTAATCGGATACTGGTAACTTGTCCAAGCGCCGCTAAGCGGCACCGTGACGAGTTGACTATCGTTGTCGTCCAACGGGGCCAGCAACCGAAACGCCTGCAATTGAAAGTTGCCGCTGGCATGACGCCCCGGCCCTCGGGCCGGAAGGCTGTCATCAGGGAGCGCCTCCAGTCGCACCGCGCGGATTTCCGTTAGAGCGGAGGTTGCGGAAACGGTGTACGTGTCTCCGCCGACGTGATTGCCGCTGGCGAGAACCGAGCCGTCCTCAAGCTTGCTGAGGGTTGCGTCGCCCTCTGACTTCATCTCGTCCGGTTCGAGCACGGTCCATTTCGGCTGACTCATTCCAACCAAAAAGTCGGCCAGTACGGCGGCGTCCTCTTCGGTGGCGGACCCGGATTGCAGCAACCGTTCGTAGAGTTCGCGGGCTTTACCGAAGCTTGAGCGAGCGGCCTCCCAGTCTCCTCGGGAAGCAAACATTTTTCCGAGTGCGACGTGCAACGTGCGATATTCTGGACCCAGTTTGAGAAGGGCCGCCAGGACAGTTTCGTCCCTTGCCACCTGCTCGGCGATTTTGATCCTGGTCTCCTCATCGGATGCTTCTTCAAGTGAGCGGGCAAAGCACTTGGCGGCCTGCGTGGCATCGCCGACAACCGCGTAGGCAGCGCCCAGCTTCGCCCAGGGATCATCGATCCGGGAGACCGCAAAAAACCAGTCTTGCCTCTCGAAGGCGTCGTCGTCGTCGGTGACGGAGAGTCGGAAACGGCCGAGATTGTGCCGCAAAAACTCCCGGTGATGGAAGTCAAGGTGGACTGTCAACCGGGAGTGTTTGTTGTGGGCGATCGCCGGTGCCATCTTGAAAAACGCGGTCGCCGGTTGTGTGGAATTTGGATACGTATTCCAGAACTTGCCGTTGTCACGCCGCCCGTCGATGGCCACGCCGGCGTTTCTACCTTCTTCGTCTTCTCTTTCGTACGAGGCGACCGCGGAAGTGAACTTGAGCGCTTCGGTCTGAGTGGCGTCGCCGGAAGCTGAAAGAGATGCGGTCACTTCCGTGAGTACGAAAAGACCGTGTTCGCCGCGGCCAGTGGCACCATTCTCAATACTTGGGTCCGGCAGCACTTCCAGTCGCAATGCCTTGATGTCATCCAGGAGCAGATCCGCGGTGATCGTGTATTTCTCGGAATCCGGATTCTCGCCACTCGGCAAGATGGAACCGTCGCCTTGCAGCGTCAACGTGGTTCCACGTTCCGATTTCATGTCATCCGGTTCGAGTACGGTCCAGTTCGACCGACTCATGGCAAACAACCTATCGGCCAGCGCGGCGAGATCCTGTTCGGTCGCGGATCCGGATTGGAGCAACCGTTCGTAGAATTTGCGAGCCTTGCTTAAGCTCGAGCGAGCATCGCCCCGCCCTCCATCCGTCAAATCGCGCGCACGCGATTCGAACGTTTCGATGGCGCAATGCTGATTCCGCGGGTCGTCGGGGTCGAGCTTCTGAAGCGCGGCGACGGCCTCCAAGGCTTCATTCCATTGTTTGCCATCCACGTGGATCTCGACCATCGTCCGGAGATCCTCAGCAGTGATACGTCCCAAGTGTTGTTGTCGCTGGAGTAGAGGTAGTAGTTCGTTCCAGCGACCGCGTGCCGCGCCGACAGAGGCGTCGTGGATTTCCACGCCTTCTTCAGTGCGAACGGCGATCCGCACTCCAAACGGGCCCCAGCGGGCATCCAAAGCGTCCTCAATCTCGTGGACCTGCTGCAGCGAGTCGATATCCCACACACGGGCGCGCTGGTCTTCGCCAACGGAAAGGAGACGCCGACCAAGCGGACTCCAGTCAACGCTTCTAATCAAACGGCCGTGGGCGGCGTTGATTGTCCGTGCGGTCCCGAGCCGAGGTTCCGCACGGCCATCTCCAGAAAAATCCAAGATCTTTAGGCTAGGGCCATGTTTTGCGAGAACAATCTGTTGCCCGTCGCCGTTCCAGGATGCGACGGCTTGCCCCCACCATTTCTCACTAATCTTGTGCCACTTACTACTTTGGTTGGCATCCCATAACAAATAGTCACCAGCGTATGTCGCGCCTTGATGGGCGGTTAACAGATAGCGGCTATTAGGGCTCCACTTCTGCCAGGCGTGAGGTGAAAGCTCCGCATGCGATGCAACCTCCTGCCAGCTTTCCGTACTCCAAATATGTAATCCGGTCTGTTCGCGGGTGGCCCTCACCAACCCGCTCAACCACTTCTTGTCGGGGCTGAAAGCCAGGTCTATCAGCGGCGATCCTTGAAGGGAGATCCGTCGAAGTTTTTTGCCAGTCTTCCGGTCCCAAAGGTACAGGTTCTGGCCCGCATCGGCCGAGGCGACGAGCCGTTCATCGGGACTGAGGCAGAGAGCGGTCGCCGCGCCTTGATGCTCGTCGAGAGTTGCTATTTCACGCCATCGATAAGCGTCCCACACCGTGACCTTGCCGCCCTGGCCGGTCACGAAATAGGCACCCGTGGCTCCCCAGTCGAACTGCCTGGCATCGGCGATCAAGCGGGGCTTGGCGGTGCGATCCGCGGGCCAGATTAGCACCGTTTCCTCATCACCCACGGCAGCCAACATCCGCCCGCTCTCGCTCCAATCCAGACCGTGCAAGTGCAATTGTCCGGCCTTGTCGAGCAATCTGCCCGTCTCGATGCTCCACAAGGTTCTCGTGGCACCAGCCATCGCCGCCAGCTTCGTTCCATCGGGGCTCCAGACCATTGCCAGGCTCATCTCATTGGCGCTGAAGCCAGGCATCTCAAAGCACGTGTCACGAAAACGCTGGACAATTCTTTGGTCTTCGACGTTCCAAATGGCAATCTCGGCCGCGGCGCGCGAGGCAAACGCCATGTGACTTGAATCGGGGCTCCATGCCCAGGCGTCAACCGTGTTTTCATGCCGCCATTGCTGCAGGATCCGGCCTGAGCTGGCATCCCGTATCCAGACTTCGCCGTTGGCCTCGCAGGCGGCGATGCGCCGGCATTCGAGACCCCAGCCGACACCGACTACGCGCGACGTATGTCCGCCAAATTCCTGGATCGGCTTCCACGTTTGCGCGTCCCACGCTTTGACTTCCGTGCCTCCGCAAGACACGAGCCGGCTTCCATCGTGACTCCATCTCACTCGACGAACCTCCGAATGGGCTCGAAATGTTTGCAAGATTTGCCCCTTGCCAGAATCGAGAACAACGATCCGCCCATTTTCTGTTCCGCAGGCAATCAAACGCCCATCCGAACTCCAGTCAACACTCGCCGTTCGGCCTCCGATCTTGGTATGCCAGATTCTCTCTCCCAGCAAGGCGTCAAAGACTTCAATCCGCATGGTGCTGCCTGTAACGATGCGCCGATCGTCTGGGCTCCAATCAACGGCACGCATGATGCCGAATGTCTTGGCACCTTTCTTCTTGTATTTGAATTCGAGGCTGGGAAGCCGGACTTGCCCTTCCAGAAAATAGTATTCCCAGTCGCGCGGGTCGTTGCTCTCGTGCTTCCAACGATCCAAATAGCCGCTCAGGCGCGCGTACTGGTCGCCCGATCGACTGGCATACGACGCATTGCTAGTGTCGGAAGCGTAGTATTGCCGGCGGGCCTCGCGCTCCTTTTGTTCGGCGACACCTTTCAATTCCGTTTCCCGCTCTTTTGCCGTGACAGCTTCTTCCCGGAGTTTCGCCTCGCGATCTTGCGCCGCTGCCGCCGCCTGACGCTGGTTCTCTTTCTCTTCGGCCAGCAATCGCATTTTCGCGGCTTGACCGGTTGCCTGGTCGCTGAGGTTTTGAAAGTACCCCGCGGCAATCGCGGAACCCGTAGCGATCATGACAAGCAGCAGCGCAATAGCCGAAATGGACGCCGCCAGACCGCGATTATGCCGGCTCCAGCGGGCGAAGCGTTCGATGGAAGAGACGCGCCGCGCCTTGATCGGATCGTCGTCGACAAACCGCTGCAGGTCATCCGCCAATTCCTGGGCGGTCTGGTAGCGGTGTTGGGGATCGCGTTCAATCGCCTTGTGGACAATCGTCACCAGATCACGGGGGATGTCGGGATTTAGTTTTGCCAGCGGCTCGACTTCGGCGGTCATTACCTGGTCGATCAGCGTCTGGCGATTCGACTCGCCGAACGCCGGACGAAACGCCAACAACTCGTACAACGTCAATCCCAGACTGTAGAGTTCGCTGCGGGCGTCGGCCTGACCCTTGAACGTTTCAGGCGCCATGTAGCGCAGCGTGCCCAGCACGTCGCCGGTTTCCGTCAGTCCGCGGTCGTCTTCCAGTTTGGCCAGACCGAAGTCGGTCACCCACACCACGCCTTGCATGTCGAGCAGCAGGTTCGACGGCTTGATGTCGCGATGCAGCACGCCTTGGCCGTGTGCATGTTCCAGCGCTTCCGCCACCTGCAACCCGATGTGCGCGACGCTTTCCCAGTAGGTGTGCTTCCGGGACCGGCCCTTGGCGGTGCCGGGAAACACAACCGAGGAATCGGAAAGCGAAAACGTGTCGGACAGCCGGCCGGTGGCCGTTGAGTGGCTAATCGGCCGTGGCACGGGCAACGGTTCTGACACCGGATGGATGAGCGTTTCGTCGCACGTCTCGAGCGCGGCCGCATGACGTCCTTGATCGGCGGCTGGCGGCTGGAAGGAACCGGTCATCAGCGACCGGGCGACATTGCTTGCCGACATATCGCGGCGACTAACTCGCAGCTCGCCGGTTTCCAGCGAGCCGCTGGTGGAACCGGGCTTGACCTTCATCCGCTTCAATTCGTCGAGCACTTCATCCAGGGCCAGGCCTTGGATGAACTGCATCACGTAGTAGCCCATGTCGTCTTGCTGCCCGACGCCGAACACCGGCACGATGTTGGTGTGATGCAGCTTGGCCGCCGCCTTGGCCTCGCGTTCGAAGCGCAGGCGATGCTTGGGCGTTGCAAGCAGCTCCTTGGGCAGTATTTTTAGCGCCACGTGCCGGCCCAGCGAGACCTGTTCCGCCTCGTACACGATCCCCATGCCGCCGCGGCCCACTTCGCGAATGATGCGGTAATCGCCCAGGTGTTCGAGCGTTGTGGCCGTTAGACGATCTTTTCCGGCTGCCGCCTCGTCCTCCTCGGCGGGCTTGAGATTCTCCATCATCAACATCGCCGGGAACAGATCCTCGATCTCATCGGCGATGTCGGGATAGTTCCGCATATACTCGCTCAAAGGCGGCCGATCGCCCTGCCGATAGCGCTCGACAAACTGTTCGGCAAGCACTTCAACGACGTTTCGATGACTACTCGATTCGTGCATGACTGCCTCGATTTAGAGCCAAATACGGCAGCCTCCTCTTCTGATGTTCAGGGCCGATAGAAAGAGTTCTCGTTCGGCTGCCTCAATTAGAAATGCGCCGTCCTGTTCGAAATCACGCCACGAATTCTCCGAGATTTTTCAGAATCTCTGTTCGCGTAATTGTTCAACCTGATCCGAGCTACATTCACGTCCGTTTCCTTCTTTGGTAAGAGTGGACGCCATCAGATCAGTCGAAGAACCGGGGGATACGCGATAAATCATCCTTTAGTCGTTTCAAGGCGCGCACGTAACGGTTGCTGGCGGCGGCCTTGGAAAGACTCAACACGGTCGCCACCTCGCCGCCCGGTCGCGGGCGGCCGCGCGGCACCATCCGCACATCAAGTTGGTGCAGGTTGTCGGGGACTTCCGCCGAGAATGAGGTGGGCGACGGCCGCGCACCTGGATGGCGAAGAAAACATCGCAGGGTAGGGTGCTGACGCCGGGAACGTCAAGCACCCCGTATTAGTCGAATCTTTCGACTTGTCCCCGTCGATGATATAAAAAACCGCCGTGAGGATCTGTCACGGCGGGTTGTGCCAGGTTAGTGGCTGAGCGGCGATTTTGACCGTTGGCGCCGGAACCCGTGGTTAGACGAGTTCTTTTTTGGCGCCGATGAGTGTGCGAAGCCGTTCAGCCAGCAAGTTTGCGTCAAACGGCTTTTTGAACGTCTCGTTGATGCTCGATCGATCAAAGGTCATCGGGCTTCCGTCATCCGGCAAAAGAGCGATCAAGATCGTCTCGCCGAAATCAATGTTCTTTCGCAGGTTTTGACAAATCTGCAGAGCTTCCACCTTCCCAATCGAAAAGTCCACAATGATGCAATCAGGGTGAAAGCTCTCGGCTTGAATTCCAGCTTCAAAACCGCTCGCGGCGACGGCCACTTTGAACGACTTTTCGGGAGGTAATTCACGCTTGAGATTCTCGATCAGGATTTGGTCCTGCGCGACGATGAGCACTTTGGCCATCGCCTCGTCTTCGAGATCACCTAAAGGCATACCATGCTCTTTAAGAAATTTGATCAGGTATTCTCGCGGGATACGACGGTCTTGCGATCCGGGAATCCGGTAGCCTTTGAGGCGACCCGAGTCGAACCACTTACTCACCGTGCGTGGGGCTACTTTACAGATTTTCGCGACCTGTCCAGTTGTAAAAACCTTCATCGCGGGTTCTCCGTTACTCTCGTTGACTCATCAGTTCCGCGGGCGACTTGCATCGCTTCGCGGCGTTTTGCCCCGGTTGCGTTTGGATCGAGCCGATTTGAGATCCGTCTCACCGGTTCTGGGAAAACCGGAAATCCATCCACATCTGGGTCAGGGCAATCACGGTAATTCGCTTCTGCGTGGCATTGGGTCAGTTCCTTCTGATCCGCGCCTCACGAATGACATCGGCAAGCCGGGTAATTGGAGGTTGGTCAAAATCCGGAAAATAGAGAAACTCTGGTGGAGTTGCTCAATTGCCGACCAACCAAAAATCTCGGCCAACCGTGCACGGCGGTACGGTCGGAGGAACACGCAGAGAGCGACTCCGCCGCGTGGGTCTTGGCGAATGCGCTCGATCGAAGGCCAAACGGCCCAAGGCAAAATCCCCCCAGGTCGGATTGCGGCCCCTTTCTTCAGTGTGAACGTCAGAAGAGGGCTTTGAAAAACAATCCTTCCGAGATTAAGTTTCGTTAAAATCGGGGCGGATTCTTTAGGCAGATTCGCGAATCGCCAAGGACAACGCGACTTGATGATGCCCGCGATAGGTTCCGCTGGTGCTACTTGTGCAGCGCAAGATGTTTGTGCGGTTGGTGTTAAATGTCACGGCCATTCGACTGGTAACGATTAGAACGAAAACAAAGAGAATTCCCGCAGGACACTTTTCGTTACGTGGTGACCAATCGTTTGGTTCCCTCCATGAGGAAATCCACGCAGCCGACCTTGCCCAACACGAACACTATGCCGCATCCGCGTCGTCGCCCTCTTCTCGCTCGATTGCCTCAGGCGAAATGTGACCGTCTTCACTCACATCCTCGAACCGCACCGAGACTTGCTTCGAAACGCCGGACTCCTGCATGGTCACGCCATACAAAGTGTTGGCGGCCGACATCGTTTTTTTCGAATGGGTCACAATGACGAACTTCGTCCAACCCAAGAAGTCCTTCAGCACGTCGATGAATCGGCCAATGTTGGCTTCATCGAACGGGGCGTCCACTTCGTCCAGCACGCAAAACGGGCTGGGGCGATACTGAAAGATGGCCATCAACAGGGAAACGGCGGTGAGTGCCTTCTCTCCACCACTGAGCAGCGAGTTGCTGAATTCAGGTTTTCCGGGCGGAGTGGCGATGATGTCAATGCCTGCTTCCAACACGTCGACGCCTTCTTCCAGCACCAGATCGGCGCGGCCGCCGCCAAATGCCTTGCGATAAAGCACTTGGAAGTTCTGTCGGATTAATTCCAACGTCTCGACGAACAACCGGCGACTATCGGCGTTGATCTTACTAATAATTCGTTCTAGCGAAGCCTTGGCTTCCTGCAGGTCGTTGTATTGCGAAGCCAGAGCATTATGCCGCTCGTCCAGTTCGTCCAGTTCCTCCAAAGCATCGACATTGACCGCACCGATCCGATTGATCTTTTGCCGCAACTCGGCAATTTCCGTTTCGATTTCGTCGCGCGGCCGTTCCTCTTCCTCGCTCGGCTGCCATTCTTGTTTGGCCAATTCGATGCCGTAATCCTCGCTCAACCGTCCGGCCAGGGTATTTCGCTCGTGGTGCACTTCGCCCGCGGCCAGTTCCGTTTCGTGCTGTTTCGTCTCCAGCTTTCGAAGTAGCTTTCGCTGCTGTTGAAGTTCGTCGGAAACCGTCTTGCGGTTCGACGCCAATTCGTTGTGTTTCTTCAGAAGCTGCGCCGTTTCCGCGGCGACACCTTCCTTTTGGAGGTAAAGCGTGGCCGCCTGAGAGGTGGCCTTGAGGATGGTTCGTTCGCCGTTTTGATATCGGGTAAGGCAGTGCGCCAGTTGGTTTCTCGTTTCCAAGATCGTGCGTTCGCGTTCTTGCTGGTCCGCCATGAGCTGATCGATCTGAGTACGTAACCCGTGAACCCGTTGCTCGCCCTTGGCCGACTGAACCTTTGCCGTGGTGGAATGTTCCGAACTGCGATGATGCTCGGCATCCAACGATTCTATCAATCGCGCGTGCTCATCGAGCGCCTGTTCCAGAGCGGCAACCTCCGCTTCGACCTGTTCCAATGCGCCCCGAGATTCAGAAATATTCGCCGTTAGATCGGCAATCCGCGAATCCGTCGAATCCAATTCCGCCTGCAAGCCGTCCCGCTGTTGATCCGCTTCGTTAAACCGGTTCTCCGCCAGTTCCGTTTGTACCCGCGACTGGCTTAATACGGCATAGGCTTCCTTGTGTTCGGCCGACAATCTTTGCTGCGTTTTGTCGAATTGAAAGGCTTCGGCCTGACGGCGGTCGATTTCCTGCTGGACAATCTCAATTTGTTGTTCAAGCTGCAGCACTTCCTGCCCCAGCGCGCGAATCTCGCTGCGTCGCGAGACGATCCCCATCGTGGTATCGATTCCCGCGACCGAGATCACGCCGTCGGTTTCAATCACGTCGCCATTACGTGTCACCAACCGAATGTTCCGTCCGCTGTCCCGCAGTCGCAGCGCGGTACTCAAGTCTTCAACAAACCAAGTCCGGGCGAGCAATCGCCGAGCCAATCGCGCGAACGGTTCCGCGACCGTGACCATTTGATCCGCGCGGCCAACCACGCCTTCTTGATGGCTCAAATCGACGTCATCGACTCTCGGTTCATTGTCATCCAAAAGCAGAAAGCCGACGCGGCGCTCAACCGGCAGCTCTTCTTGCGGCAGCCGCTCAAGCAATTCGCGGCCCGAAAGGACGACGCACTGCGCCAAGTCGCCCAGCGCCAAGTCAATCAAACGGGCAAATTCAACGTCGGCCTGAATCAATTCGGCGGCAAGGCCATGAACCCGGCCCCACGATTCGTCTTCCGCCACGACTTCCAAAAACTGCTTGACCCCGTCGCCGACGCCTTCACGGTTTTGCTCCAGTTCTTTCAGCAACGCCAGTCGTTCGTTACAGCCACTATGTCGCAGTTGCAGTTTGGAAAGTTCGCCACGTCGTTGGTTGAGCGCGTCGCGCGTCTCTTCCAACCGCCGCTGCACGGTAGTCAGTTCGGCAGCTTTCTCTTCGGTTTCCTTGGACGCGCGGACGTGATCAGTTTTGAGTGTCTTTAATTCGGTCGCCAGGACATCGCAATCCGATTGCAGCGTTTGGATCTGCTCGCGGCAACGTTTGGCGATGGTCTCAGCGCTCGCCAACTCCGACTCGTAAGTGCTGACTTGGTTGCCCAGCGTCGCAATGCGGCGCATTTGTTCCACGTGCCGCGCCCGTCGCGTCTCAGCCTGAGTCCTCTCGTTCTCCAACCGCTCGTTGAGTTCACGGACGGTTTTCTCGTGATGTAACAAGGCTCCACGAACCTCGTCGTATTCGGACTCAGCCGCTTCCAGCAGACGCGCGGTCTCCCGCAGTCGCTGCTGCAAGTCGTCCGACCGCGTACTCATTTGGGCCAGATGTTGACGATGGCGAGCTTCTTCTTCCGCCAGGTCGTGGCAGCGGGCACGGGCGTGCTCGATCGAAGATTCAAGCGTCGCCAGTTGTTCACGGATTTTGGCGGACTTTCCCTCGCCGGCCCGGACGTGTTGAATCGAAGATTCGGCTTCAAACTCAACTTCCAGCAAGCGGGCCTCGACCGCTTCCGCCCGCGCGGCGACGGCTTGGCTTTCCTCACGAAGTGAACTCAACTCGGACTCGTGAATCTCTATTTGTTCACTAAATTTGCGCCAGTCGACCATGCCGACGTAGGTGCGAAGCTCCTTCAGCCGCTGACTATATTCTTTGTATCGCCGGGCCTTTCCCGCCTGGGATTGGACACTTCGCAAACGGCTTTCGACTTCCTCGACGATGTCGGATAACCGTAACAAGTTCTGGTCGACTCGGCCGAGCCTCCGCTGTGCCTCGACCTTTTTGGCTTTGAAGCGGCTGATCCCGGCCGCTTCTTCAAAGATCGCTCGGCGGTCATTGGCCGTGGCCTGCAGCATGCGGTCGACTTTGCCCTGCTCGATCAGGCTGTAGGCGTCGGTGCCAATACCCGTGCCGCGAACCAGATCGCGAATGTCTTTTAGACGGCAGGGCTGGCGATTAATCAGATATTCGCCTTCCCCGCTGCGATAGACGCGGCGCGTCAGATGAACTTCCTCGGCGTCAAAGTTCAGCCGCCGTTCGGAGTTGTCGATGACGATGGTCGCTTCGGCCGCGTTCGCCGCTTTGCGCCCGGTCGTGCCACCCGATCCCTTGAAGATGACATCCGCCATATCCTTGCCGCGCAGGCTTTTGGCGCTTTGCTCGCCGAGTACCCACTTAATGGCGTCGACAATGTTCGACTTTCCGCTGCCGTTGGGGCCAACAACGACCGTAATCCCCTCGGGAAACTCGAACCGCGTGCGGTCGGCGAAACTCTTAAAGCCGGCGAGTTCGAGAGCCTTGAGCATGGGCAGGTTGGAATTGGGCGGTCAGGTTGGGGGGACTTCTAAAAGAACCAACCTCTAAGTCTACCAAGAAACCCGCCGTTCGACTCGTCCGGTTCTTCCGAGATGTCATCGGCACCGTTGATAAAGACCTTTTCTTCGGCGATTTCCTCGCGTTCACCCTGATGAGTCTGGAACAGTTCGGGGATCGGTCCGATCGGGCGTACCGACGACTCGGCGACCTCGGAACCTGGAGAATCATCGCGGACATAGCGTCGCCGGGGACTCGGCAACGGGTTAATCACAACACGCGAAGTCAGGAACTTTTCCCTTCTGGCGGTTTCCACAAAATCCAAAACATCCGTATAACCGCCACCCACCTTGGCGATGGCTCGGATGACATCGTCTAGGCGCGTGGATACCGTTTCGAACTGATTGCCCCGTACCGAAAACCGACTAACTTTGATTTGGTCTTGCCCTTCCGCCTTGATGATCCATCCCAGCGGCGAGTAAAGCGTTCCCGACGACAATCGCTGGTCGATTCCGAACAGCACGATTTCGGCGCGCCGCGAACTGGAAAAGCAAACCATGGGCGGGCCGACCGTGCTGATCGTGTGATAGCTGAATTCGCCGCCCAAAACCTCACCGCGGGTGAGCGGGTCGTTGGGTGAACGTGTTTGCAAAGCCCGAAATGCCCCATATCGGGTTTCCGCACTGGTCACGTGCATCAAGCGATTGAGTGCTTCGCCTCCCGAAACGTCCTCTAGCGAGGTTAGTGCCGCCAACGCCCGCCAGCGAAGAGCAGGTTTGTTCTTGGCGGACTCTGTCAGAGGATCGGCGGCCTCTTCTTTACCGAGATAGGCGAGTGCTTCGGCCGCGTAAAAGCGGACTTCGGGATCCGACGATTGGATGGCACCTTGAAGCGTGGGTATGCCCACTTCGCCCAGAGCCTCCAGTCGCAAGGCCGCGACCGCCGCCGTGGTCGGATCTTGCATCTGCCGTTCCAGCAATTTCAGGCGTTCGAATCGATCAGTGGAAGATTCGCCGATTGCGATGTTGGCAACCACCCGCATATATCGTGAGAGATTGTGCTTGTATTGACGAGGCGTTTCGAGATCGATACGGCGATCGTTGTGCGCGGTGGCAACTTGCTGGCGGACACCCCGTACCAGAGTGTCGAAACGCCCGTTGATCGAGGTAGCAATCCTGGTGCTGACCATGACGTTGGCACCGCTACGAATGGAAAGCCCCAACGGACGCGATTTAAGTGCCACCCCGCCACCTAGGATTCGCGCCCGGGTTTCCAGCATGCCGTCTTGTTCGCCTTTGAAAGTGCTGTCGATCAACAGCGAGCCGCGTGCCACGCCGATCGTATGTCCCGTGCGAACGCCGCTGCCCAGCAACTCCATCGGTCGCAGGCGAGTCCGCATCAAGGTTCCGCTCTTCAAGCTGGTCGTGTCCGATTTGGGCGGGATCCTGACCTCAATGTCGAAACTTTCGCCTTTTTGAATTCCCGGCGGCAGGTACCCTCGTACCAACACCATGGCGGTGTCGGGGGATCGAAGCAACTCGTAGGGCTTGTGCACATCGTGCGACTGCATTTCGCCAATCAAGTGCTCTCGTTGAGGCGAGGGCCGCGGATTGCCACCGGTGCCGCCCAACATCGTCACCAATCCAATGCCTTCAGCTTTGGCACCATTGAAACCCCAGGGACTGGAGAATTGGCCCACATAAGACGTTTCCGAGGTCTCGCCGGTAAGGGCCGTTTCCAAATCGTCGTTGCGGTTCATCCATGGCGCGGCACAGCCGCCACCGGCAAACAGTGCGACTGCCGGAGCCAACAAGGAGCATCGCAAAAACAAACGCCGTGAACATTTTGTGGAGGTAGGCTTCATGCCGCTTGATAGCCCCATAATTGGAGTCCGTGCCGATTGAAAAGTCATGGCGATGTCGGAATCACTCAGGCCAGCGATGAGATTCGACCATGCCGCGAACGGGCATTCGACTAGGGAAAAACACCAGGGCGAGAACCTTAGAAGATCCCTCCATCAGAGTCAACTCGAATCGTGTGACCAAGCTAGCGTTCGGCAAACTGAATCAGCGCAATCGCGAACGGGGGCCGCGCGAGAACCGTGGCAAGGTCGAGTCAAAATGACAGCGGCGACTGGAGATGGACGAATTACCAGCCCGTTGAAGAGTACACGAGGCCCGATATTCGCGGGCGCTTGCCGTCGCATCCCGTACTTCCGTCTAGTGGAATTCGGGAATCTCCGCGACATTCGTGCCGTCAATCATGCCTTGGACGAACTCGCCGGTGCCTTCGATGATCGCTTCAATCAGAATCTCGCCCACTTCCGCGGTCGCTTCCAGAGGTTCCTTATCCTCTTGGTCCCGCATCGCGTCGTGCCGTACGTTTTCTGGAAAGGCGGCCAAGGCAAAGGCGGTTTCAAACTCCTGCGCATGGCCGGGCCATCGTCCGGTTTTCAAATGCGCTTGTGGCACCTCGGGTGAGAGCAAGTCCCAGTAGGATTGAAAAAACAGATTGATCTCCAGTCGCTGAAGGAACTGCCCCCACATCCCTTGGCAGGGCGCGACGTTGCCACCGTGCCCGTTGAGTACCAGTATATTTGTGAAGCCGGCGCTGTGCATGCTGCGGATCAAATCGAATAAGACACCCAACCAACTGCCGGGCAGCGCGCTAAGCGTGCCAATGTGCCGCATGTGATGCTCGCTGATGCCGACGTTCATTCCCGGCGCGACCAGCACGTGCGGCGCGAGCCGCTTGGCGACTTCCACCGAGATATGCATGCAACTGCGCCAGTCATGTTCCATGGCCAGATGTTCCAAGTGCTGTTCGGTGGCAGCCACGGGGATAATGCAAGCCTTCAGTTCGCCACTCTGCATCCGCTCGCGGAATTCTCGCCGAGTGTGATTGGGCAGCAGTACATTGTCATTCGATGCGGTAGTCAATGGCGCAAGCTCCTCGGATTAGGTTTCTTGGATCATGGAGACGAATTTTGAGAGCGGCATGGCCGCGGCCACTCCAGCGTACCGTCACCTCCGGCGAAAGACACCCACGGGGCATTCGCCCATCTGTTAAGATAGTTTTCGACCGGTTCGTCTCAAGGTTCAATAAGGGTAAACATGCGCGGTCGATTATTGATTTTGGTTTTGGGAATCGCGATCGGACTGGCTCTGCGGTTCCTCTTCCCCGCTTCGGAGAAGACACCGCGAAACGGCCCGCAGCCGACCGTGAAAGAAAACAAGGAACAATCTCGGGACGAGTCGCCGGAATCAGGTGGCTGAGATTCTCTACGCCGCACAGATGATTCGCACGAACGGGTCATTCTTTTGGCGCGGGCGCATTCTTGGGCGGCTCCAATTCTAGAGAGCCGCTTTCGCCCCCGCCGGCTTTCTTCGGTTCCCCCTCTTCGCCGGTTGGCGTCGGTCCAGATCCTTCAGGGATTTCCTTTCCGGTCGTCTCCGGCTGGCCCGAGCCTTGATCGGGAGTAACACTGCCGTTGTTGCCGTCGAAGGAGGTACTCGGCGTGCCCATGTCGATCTTGGGACCTTCCGAGCCCACGTCGTCGGTGTTCTCCACCGGCTCACTGCTCGATTCACACCCGATGGCCGCGACGGAAAGCAGGACCAACAAGAGCCAGAAACTCGATTTCATTTTCAAATCCTTTGCAATGATGCGAGATCCAATTCCCGCGGATTCCATCTCCGTATTTCGCGCCTTTATCCGAACAGACCCAAGGCGGAGGACAATCTACCAAAATTGATTCCAGCGTACAAAAAAAGGGAAAGGCAACCATGTGGCCACCTTTCCCTTGGTGCGTCTTTTGAATGCCAGAAATGGGCGTCTCTGGCTTTCCAGGCGTGCAGGAATTACTCGCCAGAGGTTTCAGGATCGCCGCCCTCGCCGGAGGGTTCAGGGTCGCCACCGCCCTCACCATTACCTTCGCCACTGCCCTCGCCGGAGGTCGTGGTCTCGGGGGTGGGCATACCACCGTCATCGACTTGAGGCTCACAACCCGTGAACATCAACATGGCGACCGAAAGCAACAGTCCGAAAATACCTAGCTTTTTCATCTAAAACCCTTTCCAATAAGGAGATACAAGCCAACGCCGTGGTGTGATTTTGGTGGCGTTGGCACTTCTGCGAGCGTATAGGGAACCGTTCGCGTGTTCGTTACGACAAAATTTAGATCCCAATTGAGGGAAAGATATTCCCATTTCTCCAGAATTATCAAATATTGAATGAAGGACTCCGCCGTCAGCGTTACCATGCCCCTCGTCAGGATGGTCGCTTCGGTGCGGATTTGCCGGTTGTGTGTTAAATTGGCGGAGTAATTGGCGGAGTGATGGGGCTTTCCTGGAATAATGACGAACTGAACTGGTTCTATAAGGGTGAGTGAATCGCGGATGGAGGATCAAATCCTGCCTCAGAAGATGGTCGCCGGAGGTGAAGCGGGATCCCAGAGCCCAATCTCTGGCCCTGATCCCGAACCGATGGCGATCAAGCAACTAATTGCCGATCACCATGAGGCGATCTTCCGTTATGCCTTTCGCTTATCCGGCAATCGCGATGATGCCGAGGATTTGAGCCAGCAGACCTTTATGGTTGCCCATCAAAAGCGGCATCAAATTCGCGAGCCGGGTAAAGCTCGGGGATGGTTGTATGCGGTGCTGCGAAGCTGTTATTTGAAGAGCCAGCGCAAACAGCGGCCAGCCTCGGTGGCTGGGATGGAACTCGACGTAAATGATATTCCCCAAACTTGCCCAAATGAAGACAATGTCGATCGCGAACTCCTGCAGGCGGCCATCGATGAATTAGCCGATGAATTTAAGGTCGTCCTGTTGATGTTCTATTTTGAAAGTTGTTCCTACAAGGAAATCGCGGAGAAACTCGAGTTACCGGTCGGCACGGTGATGAGCCGGCTATCGCGTGCCAAGAGTCGGTTACGCGGTCGACTGCTGACCAGCGATATCAACGTAAACTAAACCTGAAAGCTGCCACGATCTGGTGCCCCGGGCACGACACGACGGAATCATGGACCCACTCAAGCCAACCATCAACGAAGCGATCGACTCCTGCCGTCCGGGCAGCGATGATCTTTCGTTGCCGGAATTGGGCGAGTTGGCGGACGTGGTGGCTCGGGATGCGGATCGGCAAGCCATGTTGGATCGCTCCTTGGCCTGGGATTCCCGAATTGCCAATGCGATTCAGCAAGAGGTATCGGTACCCACGGATCTCGCCGAACGACTGTTGGCCGGCATTGAATCCGGGCTGGAACCAGCAAGTTCCTCCGATTCGAATTGCCTGGATGAATGCGTGCAAGCAGTGCTTCCGCAATCCGGGACGGACCACGAAACCGAGTCGGATATCGAAACAAACGTCGAGCCACGGAACGTTACCCGGCAAGTGGATCGGTCACCTGGCAAGCGGAGCCCACGCCTACGGTGGTTCGCGATGGCGACTGGTTTGGCGGCTTGTATTTGTGTGGCGGTCTTTGCGGCGGTTGCCATCATGCCCGGCAAGGTGGACGTGGACACACTGCTGCAGCAGGTGCGTGATTGGGTGATCGATGTACGGGGCCAATCTTGGAATCAAGATCTCGATTCCGCTCCAATCGATTCGTATCCTCTTGATTCCTCCATCTTGGTTCAACCCACGGGCTGGCAGGAGTTCCGCACGCCTTACGATGGAAAGGCCGTTGCTTACGACCTGAGGACCAATGCGGGCCAACCGTTCGCGGCGCTGATCGTGGTCAAAACCACGGCCGAATTCGATGTCCAATCGCATTTGCCGATGACACCGCATTCAGACACCGGTCAATTGTGCATCGGAGCGTGCCAAAAGAACGGTTACCTCTATATATTGATCATCGAGGGCAACCAGCGGACCTACCAGCGAGTGATCAAGGCACCGCCCCCCGTGATGTAGAATCCGGTCGTGTCGGCGGACAACGCGGCGGACAACTTTGTCTGACACGCAAGGTTTAACATCCGGGCCACTGGCAGCGTCGATCCTTGTACCTCACCGGAAAACTCTCCCTAATCCTTGGGCCCGTTAGAGGCCGAAGACTCTATTGAGTGGCGTTTCGTTGCCCTGTGACGTTGGACGCTGGTTCCAGCCCCAAGAGTGTCGCTCGGGCCGCCGCATCCCGCAAACACTTTGACTTTTCCATTGGCGCACTTGGCACTCCGCGCCCCGACCCATTTTCTTTGGGAGACTCACCCATGTCCAAGATCCTCTTCGCGCTTCCGGTTCTTACCGGCCTGCTCGCCGCCACGTCCCTCGGCCAAGCCGCCACGGCCCTCGGCCAAGATGTCAGCCCCACGACCGCCGACCTACCCGAAGACCTCTTTGCCCAAGATGTCGTCGACGGAGCGGATCGCGCACCCCAAGCGCCTATCGCTCGAACCGCCGATATTTCCGCGCTGCTGGTCGCCGCCCCCATGGCCAATGGACAGGACGCGAAGAATGCGGCCCCCCACATCCCGCCCGGAATGACGCCCGAGATGTGGCTGTACCTGGAAGAGATCCGACGCCGCGACAATCCGCAAGAGGCGGTCCGTCGCAAGGCCGAATTCCGCGCCGCCCAGCGCCAAAATCGACTGGCAGCCCGCCGCTGGTTCGGACTCTCCAACCTGCGTCCGCAATCCTCGCACACGCCGTTCATGGGCACTTACTCGCCCTATTGGTCCGGCAATAGCTGGGACCCCTACCGCTGGATCGGCCACGGCCACCCACACACCGCCATCCTGATCGATCGCGTTCCCGCTCGCTATTAATCGCCGGCCCGGAAAGAGTCGCCCAAAGCCAACCCAACGAAAGCCCCGTACCGACGGGGCTTTTTTCGCTGTAGCGGTCGAGGTTGCGTATCCCGTACTAACAAGAACGGCCACGTCCGGCGCCAACCCGCTTCGACGTGCCTCTTGTGCGGTAAAACATGGCCTCTTAGAATCGACAACTTGTCGAACCAAGGTGGATCTTAAGAGGAGTCTTTCCCATGCGGCTTGCCATTTGCTTGGCGTTTTTCGCCCTTATCGCCACCGGACTTGCAGGTTGCAGTCCTTCCACGGGGTCAGGGTCGGGCAGCGGGCCGCAGACCAACGGAAAGTACACCATCCTAGACACACGAACTGACAACTTCGATTTCGGAGCCGCCAAAGCGCTCGCCGAAGACTCGATCGTCAAGCATCCCGACTTGGGATGCATGGTCGGGCTGTTTGCTTACAACCCACCTTACATTCTTGAAGCGCTCAAGACCGCGGATAAGGTCGACCAGATCAAGCTAGTTGGATTCGATGAAGAGGACGGAACTTTGCAGGCCATCACGGATGGTCAGTGCCACGGCACGGTCGTGCAAGACCCTTATCGCTACGGATATGAGTCCGTGCGAATCCTGGCCGGGCTGGCGCGGGGCGACATGTCCGTGGTGCCTGAAGATGGCTTCTTCGACATTCCGGCCCAGAAAATCACCAAGGACAATGTCAAGCAATTCTGGGATCGATTGAAAGAACTAACCGCGGAAGATCCCGACGCCAAGCCGACAGCCAAGGATGACAGTAAGCCGACCGTGGCGTTTGTCACCAATGGCATTGCTTCGTTTTGGGTGATCGCTGAAAAGGGCGCCAGGGATGCCGCGAAAAAATTCGATGTCAATCTCCTAGTTCGCATGCCTCCCGCGGACGACGGCGTGGGTAACCAAAAGCGCATGCTGGAAGAACTGTTGACTTTGGATGTGGACGGCATCGCGGTAAGTCCTATCGACCCCGATAACCAGACCGACGTTCTTGATCTCTGTGCCAAGCGAACGAAACTTATTACCCATGATTCGGACGCGCCCAAAAGCAATCGCATTTGTTACGTCGGAATGGACAACTAT
This sequence comes from Planctomycetota bacterium, assembly GCA_029259935.1. The sequence goes on along the minus strand of JAJDEH010000225.1, from coordinate 8,572 downwards.
GATGCCGGCCGCAAATGTGGTGAGCTGGTCTTGGAGGCGATTCCCGACGGCGGCAAGATCATGATTTTCGTCGGCCGCCTCGAGCAGTTGAACGCCAAACTGCGCAATCAGGGCGTGATCGACGAAGTGCTGGATCGGCCGCGGGCCATCAGCATCACCGGCCAGCCGATGGATCCTGTTCCTTATAAATCTGGAGAAGCCAAGGATGGGCCCGAGGCGGACACGCCGGCGAAACCAGATGAGGGTGCGGGCACCGGGCCGGAAGGCGACAGTGATGGCGACGACAACGGCAAGGAAGCACCCAGTGAGAGCAAGGAGCCAAACGCTAAGTCCGAGAGTGCCGAGGGCGAGCCAAGCAAGTCCAAAGGCGAGGAATAGTGCATGCCGGCTCGTTCGGGCACTCCACTGCTTGAGGTCAAGCAAGCGACCAAACGCTTCCCCGGCGTCCTTGCGCTAAACCAAGTCGAAATGCAGTTGTTCTCAGGAGAAGTTCTCGCCGTGATCGGCGAAAACGGCGCGGGCAAGAGCACGTTGATGAAGATCCTGGCCGGTGTTCAAGCGCCAGACACCGGACAAATTCTAGTCGACGGTCAGCCGACACAAATCAACTCGGTTCGTCACGCTCTGGGACTGGGTATCTCTCTTATTCACCAAGAGCTAAATCTGTCGGATAATCTAGAAGTCGGGGCCAATATTTATTTGGGCCGCGAACCGCTCAAGTTCGGCTTGATTGATAAGCCGCGTATCAGACGGCAGTCGCGCGATTATCTCAAGCTCGTGGGTCTTAACGTCGATCCGAGCACGATTGCCGAGACACTCTCCATCGGTCATCAGCAAATGGTGGAAATCGCCAAAGCCCTCTCCACCAACGCACGCATTTTGATCATGGATGAACCGACTTCTAGCTTGACCCAGCACGAGGCCGATCATTTATTCAAGGTGATCAAGGACCTACGATCTCGCGGCGTTGGCATCGTCTATATTTCGCACCGATTGGGCGAAGTGAGAGAATTGGCCGACCGAGTGATGGTGCTTCGCGACGGCCAGAATGCCGGTTCGCTACGGCGAGAAGAGATTGAACACGACGCCATGGTTAAGATGATGGTGGGCCGCGATGTGTCGCAGTTTTACGCGCGCCAGGCTCACAAGCCGGGCGAGACCATGTTGGAAGTGAAGGATTTGCGGATCCCCGGCTATTCGCGACATAGCCTTTCTTTTTCGGTCCGGGCCGGCGAGATTGTCGGCGTGGCGGGATTGGTTGGCGCGGGACGCACGGAGATGCTGCGAGTGCTGTTTGGCATTGATCGCGCGGTCGAAGGATCGATCAAAGTTGCGAACCAGCCAGTTGAGCTTAGCAATCCTGTCGATGCGATTCGGGCCGGACTGGCGCTTGTGCCCGAAGACCGAAAGGCACAGGGCCTGATTCTGGAAATGTCGGTGCGGCAGAATGCCAGCTTGGCCGGTTTGCGCGGAAATCAACATCCGCTCGGTTTCTTGAATTTTTCCGCCGAGGACCGCGACACTCAGGACATGATCAAGCAGTTACGAATCAAAACGCCCCATGCGGATCAAGTCGTGCAGTTCCTTTCCGGTGGAAATCAGCAAAAAGTGGTGCTAGGGAAATGGCTGTCGCTCAAGCCGCGCGTGTTGCTGCTCGATGAGCCGACGCGTGGCGTCGATGTGGGCGCAAAGCAGGAAATCTATTCGCTTATGGAACAGCTCGCAAAGGACGGAGTGGCCATTCTTTTTGTGTCGAGCGAAATGGAAGAGATACTTGGCATTTCCGATCGTACGTTAGTGATGCATGAAGGCCGCATCACTGGCAGCCTGTCGCGCGATCAGCTCAACGAAGAGAAGATCATGCAACTGATGACCGGAAGCACGCAAGCCGCCTGACCTTTATCGCCGTTTCTCGACTGTCTGGTGGGAGCCAGTGATGAGCAAAATTTCGGGAATCTTCATGCTGCTGGTCTATATTTGCGTCGCCACGGCGTTGATCAACGGCGACTTTCTCAGCTCTTTTAATCTTGAGAACATTGCCCGCCGCAGCGCTCTGTTTGTCATCATCGGGATTGGTGTCGCGTTTGTCATTATTACCGGTGGCATCGACCTTTCCATTGGCTCGCTGATTGGCTTGGTTGGCTGTATCTTGCCGATGCTGTTGCGCGGATATGGGTGGCCGGTGTGGGCCGCGTTGCTGGCCGTCATGGCAGTCGCGGTTAGTGTGGGATTGTTTCACGGCCTGCTGGTAACGAAATTGAAACTGCAGCCCTTTGTTGTGACACTCTGTGGACTGCTCATCTACCGCGGGCTCTCGCGATTTATTACCAGCGACGAAACGCAGGGCTTTGCTACCGAATACAACGACTCGCTACGGATTTTGGCGACCGGCAAGGTCTGCAGTGCCGCCCTCGTCATCATGCTCGTCGGCGCACTGGGCGTGATGTGGCTGCTATTTCGTTTGGCGACCAGGTTTCGTGAACTCTCGGAACAACGCAAGCTGGGCGTAACGTATTTCGGTATTGCATTTTGCGCGGCCTTGATCGTGATTAGCTCTTCACGATTCTGGTCCGGTTGGGAGACGGTTGAGTCAACCTCGTTCACGCAGGTCGAGGCCCAGCAACTGGTGCCGGAAACGGCTGCCGTGATGCCTGGGGTGTTGATGTACTGGATTGGCCTGCTGTCCATTCCGTGCGTGATCTCATTCGTCGCCGTCGGTGCGATGAGGAATCGGCAGCCGTTGATTGCTCCGTGCTGCGCGCTTTTGATAGCCATCGGCCTACTAGGGGCCGCGATGTGGGTAGGGAATTGCCCCAACGATTGGTTCTGGCCAAACGAATCTTGGGGGCCCCGCTGGAAAATGGCCGCCGTGTTCTTTTCCCTTGCGTCGCTGATGGCTGGGCTGGCTTGGTTCACGCGGGCGGGAATCCGAGCGGGTGGCGAGCCCGCCAAACTGCTGGCAATCATGAGCGCCGCTTTAGGTGCGATGTGTCTCGCGGGTAAGTGCTATATCGAGAGCGCTGAAATCGCCGAAGAAGTTGGCGAACGCTTTGAAGGATTTCTGGTGCCAGCTCCGTTTTTCATCATGGTGGGCGTTGCCATCGCGGCCGCCATCTTCCTGAACCTCACGATCTACGGACGGTACCTGCTGGCGCTCGGACGCAATGAAGAAGCGGCCCGCTACAGTGGAATTAGAACCGAACGGATGGTGATCCTGGCCTACGTTTTATGTTCGGGGCTGGCCGGCGTGGGCGGTATCCTTTTCGCTCTGGAACTGAATTCGGTGCAGCCTTCGGGACACGGCGGCTACTACGAACTATACGCCATCGCCGCAGCCGTTCTGGGCGGCTGCAGTCTGCGAGGCGGCGAAGGGTCGATTCTGGGCGTCGTTATCGGGGCGGCGGTGATGAGAGTACTCTACAACTCAATCCTGCTGGTCGGTATTCCGGGTGAATTGGAGCATGCAATTATTGGCGTCGTCATACTGATTGGAGTCATCGTGGACGAGATTGTCCATCGCATTGCCGCCCGGCAACGATCCCGTTCTGCAGCTTAGCGCGACAGCCACGCAGGAGTCACGTGTTCGCCGGAAAAGTGGGCGGCGCGCACCGAGCGATGTGCTTGGTTATAATGCCCGAGAGTCCCACCTTCCTGCTCTTGGAGCCCTGCCATGAGAATCGCGTTGTTTGCCGCGTTGTCTTGTCTCCTGCTCGCTCTTCCAATCTCCAATGCGGCGGAGCCGATGCGCGTCGGCGTCTTTGATGTCGATGCATCGCCGCCCGTCGGCAGCCCGCTGGCCTACGATCCGACCGACGGTGTCGAAATTCCACTCAGTTGTCGCGGCATTGTCATACTGAGTGACCAGCAGCCGATCGTACTCTGCGCGGTGGACTGGATTGGGATTGGCAACGACGGACAACGTGAGTTCAAAGAGGCGCTGGCGAAAGCGGTCGATTCGGTCCCCTCGCGCATCGCCGTCCACGCGTTGCATCAGCACGATGCGCCAAGTTGTGATTTCACCGCCGATCAACTGCTGGCCCAACACGGCATCAACACGCAGTTTTACGATTCGCACTTCGCACGAAGGGTGATTCGTCTGGCGGCGACCGCGGCCAGCAAGGCCAAAGCGGAAGCACAACCGATCACCCATCTAGGCCTGGGCTCCGGCACCGTCGACAAGGTTGCCTCGAACCGGCGCATTCTAGGGGAAGACGGCAAGGTCAAGTACGTCCGCTGGACCGCGACGCGCGATCCGAAGATTCGCGCGGAACCGGTCGGCATCATCGATCCGCAACTGAAGATGATCAGCTTCTGGAATGGCGACCGCGCCGTTGCCGCGTTGACCTATTACGCAACGCATCCCCAGAGTTACTACCGAACGGGTTTGGCGAATCCCGACTTTCCGGGTATGGCTCGCAACAGCCGCCAAGAAGCAACAGGCATCCCGCATATACACTTTAACGGAGCCGGCGGAAATATTGGCGCGGGCAAATGGAATGACGGGGCCAAGGAAAATCGAAAGGTCCTGGCCGATCGCGTCGCGGCCGGGATGAAGCAAGCTTGGGAAGCGACCCGTCGAAAGAAAGCGACTGCCGCCGACATCGGCTGGGCGACGCAAGACGTTCGCTTGCCTTGCGCGAAACATTTGGAAGAGTCGTTGCTGCAAAAGACGCTTGAAGACGACGCGGCGATGCCCACGGTCCGGCAAGCCGCCGCGCGTAATCTGGTCTGGCTGCGCCGTTGCCGATCGGAGTCCACCATTCAACTCTCTTGCCTGCGGATCGGTTCGGCCCGCGTGCTCCATATGCCGGGCGAACTGTTTGTGGAGTACCAACTCGCCGCCCAAAAGAAACGTCCCGACTTATTCGTGGCGATGGCCGCCTACGGCGACTATGCCCCGGGGTACATCGGTACCGAAATCGGCTATAGCCAAGGCGGCTACGAAACGAGCCCCAGAGCGTCACGCGTTGCTCCAGGGGTGGAATCCGTACTGATGTCGGCAATCGATGCCTTACTGAAGTAGCGGCGAATGTGGCGGCGACGTCTACCTACGACTCGGCGATGGTCGCGATCGTCAATGCGTATTGTTGAATCCGTTTCACGTTCTTGGAACACAACGCCAGATTCTCACCGCAGTTCAGTCGCGACGGCGCGCGACGCATGATGCACTGGGGGACGGGACATTTGTTAATCCCGAATTTGTTGTAGCAGTCCTTTGCGTTCATCAAGTGTAACGCTTCGTGCCATAGAAGGTATTGATTTGGTTCCCATGCCATTGCGAATTTGCACGGAATAGCGACGCCCCAATGAGCCAGTTCATTTTCTTCTTGATACGCCAATGAAAAATCTTCGCTACCGTTGCAAAAGATGAATAAGTGTTTGGAATGGTACTGTCCGAATGAGCCGTCATTGACTCGACCAGGTAGCATGGATGTGAGGTACGCGGGCAACTGGTTCTGGAGGCCCGGTGACAATGGTGAGAACCGCGGCAAGGGAAGCTGTGGGTGGTTTGACCGGAGCTGATTCACGAACTCATCGAACGCAACGATTAGGAATTCGTCGGAATGCGACGAATAATTGCACCATTCGATCTCGATCGTTCGACCAAGCAATACGCACCCACATTTGAAAAACGCCTCCGAACCATGCTCTTCATGACAAGAAGTGGGTGGAAAGGTTCAGTCCCTTGAACTCCAGATTTGGTATCTCTGACGATATCGACCGGTCGGCACTCGTCATGGTACAACAAGAATTGAATCGAACACCGTCGTCTTCAATCTTGCGAACGGGAGTCCAATTGTTCAGCGATAAGATCAAACCCGAAAACGTCGAACTGCATTTGATTCAAGGAAAAGATGAAGCGGGAACGCCGAGCTACGCGTTTGTGGCGACTTATCCTCATCTGGCCAGGCAACTCAAGATCGCACTGGTGTTCAACAAAACGGAACTCAGCAAATACGGAGTCGTGCTGGCAACCGGAACTGGCGAACCGACTGACGAAGTGAGGCAGCAAGTGGAGAAGGCGTTTTTCGAGTCCTGAAGAATCGGCGCTCGTGGAATCCGTCGAATTCTTGAATCGTGGCATTCACACTTGAATCACGCCGTTGATTCCGTCTCGCCGACGCTCTCTTGCAACTCGAGCCAACGCTCTTCCACTTCGCCAAGTTCCTTTGTGACAGCCGCAACGTCGTTATGCAACCGCATGGCTTCTTCGGGGTCGGTCGCCTTAAGTAGCTCGCTGTTGAGATCGCGTTTCTGCTCATCCAGGCGGGCGATTTTTCGTTCCAAGAGGCTGATTTCCTTTCGCAGCTTGCGGTGGTCTTGCTGCGTGGAACGATCGGCCTTGGGTGCTTTGGGCGGCCGGTCGGTGGACGACGTAATCGCCCTTGCCTTGCTGGCCTTGAGTTGACGTTCGCCGTCGTCAATTTCCTTGTTCATCGCGTAGAGGTACGCGTCGTAGTCTCCGATGTAATTTTTCGCTTGGCCATCGCGTACTTCGATCACCGACGTGGCAACTCGTTGCATGAAGTAACGGTCGTGAGCGGTGAAGATCACCGTGCCCTGGTAGTCGAGCAGCGCCTGGGCCAATGCCTCGGCTGTTTCAACGTCCAAGTGGTTGCCCGGTTCGTCGAGGACCAGGATATTGTAAGTACCCAGCAAGAGCCCGGCCAAGCACAGTCGCGCCCGTTCGCCACCGGATAAGACCGAGATCTTCTTCCTGACATGCGAGTCGCGAAACAGCAGCGCGCCGGCCAGTGCCAAAATATGCTGATTGGTCGTTCCGGCGTTAGCTTTGTATTCTAGATAGTCGAGTACGGTTTGTTTTTCAGGCAAGCTTGTATAGACGTGCTGAGCATACGTGCCGATGTCGCTATGATGACCCCAGCGAACTTGGCCACCCAGCGGATCGAGCGAACCGACCAACGTCCGCAAGAGCGTGGTTTTTCCTTGCCCGTTGTCACCGACGATCGCCGTTCGCGAACCGTGTTCTATCTCAAGGTCGACGCCGCTTGCGATACTCAGTTTTTCGCCATCATCGAGTAGGTAGCCCATATCCAAATCCATGCACCGCACCGCCGGCCCTTGCCGTGACTGAACGACCGGCGCGCGAATGTGCGCGATGGCCTCATCCGTGGCGATCTCGGTCGTTTGCAGCCGGTCGAGCTGTTTTTGTTTGGATCGCGCCTGACTGGCGGTATTCGCGCCGGCACGATTCTTGTCGATAAACCGCTGCAGTTGTTTTTGCTTGGCGACGACCGTTGCATTCACACGGACGTCGTGTTCCCGGCGTTCCTGTTGGTATTCCAGGAACCCGTCAATCTTGCCGGGATACATGGTCAGCTTGCCCTGCGACAAATCAAGCGTATGAGAACACGTCGCCGCGAGGAACGTTCGATCGTGCGAAACGATCAGACACGCCTGGCGAAATCCGCGCAGGAAATGTTCCAACAGAATCTGTGTCCGCAAGTCCAGGAAGTTCGTCGGTTCATCCAACAGCAGCAAGTTCGGTTCATGGAGCAACAACGCGGCAAGCTTGACGCGTGTCTGCCAGCCACCAGACAGCTTGGAAACAGGCCCTTCCAGGTAGGCTCCTTTCAACTCGAACTGCCCGGCCACTTCGCCACATTTCCAGTCGGGCTGATGGCTGTCGCGCATGAGAAAGTCGAGCGCCGATTCGTCGGGGCGAAACGGATCATGCTGTCGCAAATAACCAACGCGCAGATCCGGGTGCTTGATGATTTGCCCCGATTCCAGTTCCTCTTCGTCCAGCAGAATACGCAGCAGCGTCGACTTGCCGGCACCATTCCGCCCGACAAAACCAACCTTAACATCGTCAATCAACGTCGCTTCAGCGCCGTCGAGCAACACTTGATCGCCATAGCTCTTGTGGGCATCGCGAATTTGTATCAATACAGCCATTCTTGATCCGTACTCACATCGAAAATTTTTTTATCGTGGTTGGCGTGCGAGATTTACGGCGGATTTTCAGCCGAATACTCGTGGCTGGGGCTTCCAGCCGCAGCGAAGCCCGATCAACGAATCCTGCCGCAGGACGCCCCAGTCACGGGTGCTTCGCGGTCTCGAAACCGTCTCTACTCAAGGATGTTAGACAGGCGCAGCGACTTGGTAAAGGCGCATCTGTCGTTTGAGTTTGCATCACGACCAGTCGGTGGCAAGGCCGGCACGCAATGGGGGGACGAAAATTCTGCCCAGGTGGTCAACATTGCTCGATTTTCAAATAGGCCAAAGATCCTCATACGGCGATAGGCGGGCGAACCCTATTCCACTGTCGCTTCCAGTTCGCCAAGCAATACCTTGATTCTGTCTACTTTGGTCGCCCAAGCCGTTTTCTCCTCTTCGCTTAACAGCTTATTTCCATCGCCCCGGAGTCGGTCCAGACGCAATCGAGTCTCCTGCAACTTGCGATGGATCGCTTGGCGCTGCGCTTGCTCCTTGAGTTGGTCAATCTTCTGTTGCCAGGCGGCTTGGCCCGCTTTGTCTTCGCGATCGTAGGGGGCGTCCGGCGGCAAGGGCCAGTCGTCGGTACGGAACGGATGCACGGGCTGATGTT
>JAJDEH010000224.1 GCA_029259935.1 Planctomycetota bacterium | reverse complement strand
GCAGCTGAAGCGGCAAAGCTCCCCCGCGGCCTGCAACGAAAGGTTCGCAAGCTGATGGCTGACGATCCGACGATCCCTTGGGATGAAGCAGTCGCCCAAATTGTAAAAAACGAGCTCTGCGATTGACTGAATTGAGCTGGCTAAAAATGCGCGCCTGCCGCCAATCACCGCCACGATTCAGGCCAGAACAATTGCTGGCCGAGGCCCGCCGACTGGCCGACGCATTCGGTTGGTCGACGCTGCCGGTGATCGCCAAGAAGCCGGCGTTGCGAACCTGGAAGGAATTCCAGCGGCAACGGCCCAGCGGCGACGAACTAACCTGCATGTTCGTCGATGATCGAATCACCGGTATCGCCGTCGTCTGCGGCCCGGTGAGTGATTCGCTGGTGGTGCGGGATTTCGACCGGACCGACGCCTACCAGCAATGGGCCGACGATCACCGAGCATTGGCCAAAATGCTGCCGACTTCCCGGACGGCCCGCGGATATCACATCTACTGCCGATCACCGGGCGCGAGCGGAATTCAGCATTTTCCCGATGGCGAGCTTCGGGCCGGCGGTTACGTGCTATGTCCGCCGTCGAGACATTCCAAAGGCACCGTCTACCGATGGATTCGTCAGCCGTTCGGCGAAATTCCGCTGTTGTCGGCCGTCGAGTTGTCGTCGCTCGGCAATGCCAATACCGTAACACCCATAACCCATTGCATGTGTCCCACGATCGACGAAGCGATCACCGCGACGCTGCCGACGGGGCCGGGCCAACGGAATCGGCGGATATTCGATTTCGCTCGGCATGTGCGGGCGCTGCTGGGACCAGCGGCAATCGAGTGCGATTTGCTGCCGATCGTACAGGACTGGCACGGGCAAGCCCTGCCGTTCATCCGAACGAAGCAATTCGCCGAAACATGGGCGGACTTCCGCACGGCATGGCCGCGGATCAAGCGAGTCCCGATTCGACTGGATGCCGTCCGCCAAGAGATCACCGCTGACGATCCGGCCGAGCGACTCCGCGAACTATGCCAGCGACTTCAAGCCCAGTGGGGCGAACGGCCGTTCTTCCTGGCGGCGCGATTGGCGGGTCAGATCATCGGCACGGACCACATGACGGCGAACCGACTCATGCGAAACATGGAGGGAACTGGCGAGCTTCGGCGAGTCAGCACGGGCACATTGGCCAATCGTCAGGCGAGCCAGTGGCATTACGCGAACCGGAAAACTCCAAGGCCCATAACCCATTGCATGTGTAACACAGCGACGAACCGCACGATTACCGACGATCGCATGGTTCCTTCGCTGCGATCGGTGGCGAACCCACCCGGTGGGAACAGACGCGGGTTTGAGCACAGTTTGTTTTAGTGTCCGAATTGTCCGGTTTCGGACGGAACCGATTGAATCATAAAGACTTACGCCGATTCGGCGATTGTCCGGTTTTCAGGGGGCGAGGCGATGGGGAAGAACGTCACGGCCGACGAGCGGACGCGGGTGGAATCGCCAACAAGCCGGCTGATCGACTGGTTCGCGGTGGGCCAGGGGTGCGAGATAAAAGTCGACGGCGTGGTCATTAGCTTGCGTGTGGTCGGTCGAAAAGGGCGGCGAGCACGGCTGTCCGTCGTGGCGCCGGCGGGGGCAACGTTCACAACTTCCGACGGCAAGCCGTCCGCCGATTTGCAGTAACGAAACCGAGGTCCAAACGGTGAGCCAATCAATTCTCGGCGGGAATGCGGCCGATTGCATGGGACCGGTGGAGAAAGTCCAGGATGTGCACGGCGATTTCGTCGGATCGGTCGAACAGAATCGCGTCGTGTGCCCTTTGAACCCATTCGACATGCACCTCTGAGTGGTGCCGCGCGAGATGCTCGGCGAGTTCCTGGCGACGCTGAACGATCTTTTTTTCGAGCGAGTTGGCAGCGACAGCACAAAGCATGAGCATCGCTGGGCAATCGATCGCCGCGAATTCCGCCGCAACATCGAATGCGTTGATTTCGCGGCTGATTTGAAGGATGGTTTCCGAATTGCCGCAATCATCTACGTCCCACGGATAAACCAGTCCCAGCGGGCCATCCAGCCCGATCCAGCCAACGCACTTGCGGGTGGCCGCGTATCGAAGACTCAGATAGCCGCCGAGCGAGTGACCTACGACGATGGGCGCACCTTGGTCGACCTCGGCGATGACGGCATCCGCGTCCGCAAGTGCGTCAGCGGTCGTGAACACGCGTGATCGAGACCGGCCATGACCGGGCAAATCCTGAGCGATCAGGTGGAAGCCGGTGAGAAGCGGGACTATCGTTTCCCAGCTTGTAAGTTCACACCCGGCGCCGTGCCACAACAGCATGAGCGGACCGGCCCCGCCATAGTCGCGGATTTGCACATCGCGCCCAGCACGTTGCACTCGCCGATCGACGTAGCAGTTCGGGTCAAGGGCGAGAGACCAGTATGCGGCGACGAGTAGTTTCGGCTCGTTGTCTTGTACGAGGCACGCAAAGCGTAGCCAGCCCTCGTTTGATCTCAGCAGTGCGGAGTAGCAATGTTCAGAATTCGTTTCTTCGATCAACTCGGTGACAAGCGACATGGACGGCGCGAGTTGCGTCCAGTTCGCGCGAAGATCGGCGGCCGGAACATGTGCAAAAACCGAAGGCGCAAAGTGCCTTGCGACTTCTTCCAAATCAATTTGCCCATCACCCTCCGCAACGGCGAGCATCAGCGACCACAGCCATTTGGTATGCCGACCGGCGTGGGTGTTCGGCAGGCGAGCGAGGATATCCATCGGTAACTCCATTTCGCCGTTTCCCGATTCTTCGGCGTCGCTGGCGCAAGACTTACGGAACGGCGCGGCCCTCCTTTGCGCACCGACATTTCCAGGTCCGCCATCGTCGAACGACTCAAACTCGTCAGGAAGGAGCCGAAATGGCCAACGACGGATCAAATAGCACTTCTGGTCACATCCAGTCTAGCGACCGGCACGCTTCTGGTCCGCCAGTTCGGCCCCCCGGAAATCGCACGACGACACTCAGCCAAACGAATACACGCAGATCGTTGGCGAAATGTGGGCGAAACCCGCGTCGTCGAGATCGACGGCGTGCGGGTGGTCGTGAGGTTCGTTGGCCGAAAGGGACGGCGGGGGCGGATCGTGATTGAGGCGCCGGCCGGAGCGGTGTTTTTAGGTGTTACGCCCGACAAAAAAACATTGACAGCCGGAATGGCCAGTGTATCATCGTAAACGACTTCAAGGGGCCCTGCCCCCCTCGCCTATTGCTGCGATAGTTCACAGGAGCGCCAGTGGAAAAAACGATCGCGATTTGAGTTGTATTCAATTTCCGATCCGTTTTCTCCACGAGGTAGTTCCCATGAACACTATTCTTTCTCGCGATATGCGCGTCGCGTTTCGTAGCACATTGCTTGCGTTTGGCGCAATCCTGACCATAACGTCGCCAAGTACGTTTGGTTTTCCCGGCGAGATTGTCTTTAGGTTAGGCAACTCGATCCCGCTGGAGCAGCTTGGAGCTTCGCTCGCGGTTTCGGATGACAGCTTAGTCATGGGTGCGAGCGGATACAGCGGTCAAGCACTGGCGTCGGGGCGTGTGTATGTCTACGACCTCCAAGGACGGCGCCTCAATTATTCCGTCGACAATCCGACTCCTGGCCAGGAATATGTATTTGGAAGTTCCGTTGCGGCTTCCGGGAATTATCTTTATGTCGGTTCGCCCGGTAACAGCTCCGAAGCGAATCGGGCCGGTGCAGTGTTCGTCTACGATTTAGCGACGGGCGACGCAATTCGCACGATGTACAGCCCTTCGCCGGCAGCCACGGCCGATTTCGGCGGCACAATCTTGGCGACATCGAACGAATTGTGGATCGCGGCACCAGGTTCGTTTCCCGACAGTTCGGTCGCCGGCGCCGTGTACGAATACGATAGCTCTTCTGGCCAATTGCTGCGGACGTACCGCAGCCCAAATCCGCACACCGGAGACCAATTCGGTTTCTCCATCAGGCCGGCAGGAGACCAGGTCTTTATCGGTGCCTTCGCCAACGCAACCGGCGGAGTTGACGCGGGAATCGCATACATGTTTGACCGCGCTAGTGGGGAGCTCTTGCAGACATTTCACAACCCGGAGCCCACTTCTAACGACCGATTCGGGTCGGCCATTGCCACGTATGGCGACCAAGTCTTGATTTCGGCCCATCGCGATGACTTTGCTGCGACTGACTCAGGCATCATCTACTTGTTTGATGTCGACACGGCGCAAGTCGTTCGCACCTTCGCGAATCCGTATCCCGACGCCGAAGACAGAGTCGGCTACACGATTGCAACGGTCGGTCGCCACCTCATCATGGGCGTGCCAAACGACGATATCCAAGGACAAGATGTCGGCGTGGTGCACGTCTTTGATATCCCGACTGGAGATTATATCCGCCGCATTTCTAGTCCCTCGCGTTCGATAGGCGACGAGTTTGGGTTCAAGATCACCGCCTGGAACAACGACTACGTTATTTCTGCGTGGCATGACAGTTCGAGTGCCGAAATTGCTGGCTCGGTGTCGCTAGTGCGAGGCACGGATCAAGCCACTCGACGAATCGCAATATCCGATTTCGCCGAACCGCAACTGGGCAATTCGTCCTTCGTCCCACGGCCCGATCAGTCGGAACTCGGATTTCGCTCGCGGTTGCTTGGGGTTACTGGCGGCGTGAACCCATTTTACGGAGTAGCGGTTTCGACCGACGCGAATTCACCGGTTCTTGTACACCAATCGGTAAATGCCGAGACGACATTTGACTTCGTGCCACTGGACGGACTGCACGATGTGAGCATATCGATGCGACTACGTGTCGTGTTCACCGGGTACGAATCAGGCGATTATGTCCTAGCATCAATCACAGACGGGCAAGAGGTCGTGCCTTGGTTCGGTTTCGTCGGGAACAATGACTTCGACGACATCGACTTTCTCTCTCGCGTCGCTTACCGCTACTGGCACGTCGAGGTTCCTCCCCATTGGACTCAGGTATCGCTGTTTATTCGCAGTTCGAGCAATTCCAGCGCCGGATCCGAACGTTACGAGTTCGACGAAATCCGTATCCTCGGTGTTCAGGTGGTTCCCGAACCTTCCGCGCTCACGCTGACGCTTATCGGCTGTGCCGTGATGATCGCTTTCCGAACCACTGGATGCGGTAAGTTGCCGCCGCGACGCTCGGCATCCACCTGAGATTCTGGACGCTCGGAATACTTCGCGATAGCTCAGGCCTAACGGAAGGCGATTCACGCATTCTCCACCACGCACCTCATCGATGAACGAGTTCGCAATGTCACGACGAAAACGAACCAACGCTTCTCTTCGCTTTCGAGCTTTGGGGGCATTTTCAAAAGGGCGACGCATCGTCGCTTCGTACCTATTGACGGCCGCAACCTGGACGGCGGTGGCACCGAATGTGATCGCCATTCCGTTGGCCCAAGCCGGTTTCAACGACGCCACGGGACTGAATGCCGACGACATTGTGAACTCGCCGTATCAACTAGGCGGTCCGCTCGGTGGTTCGGGCGGAAATGAGCTTGGGTGGGTCGGGCCGTGGACTGGGGGCAATATCGTCCAGTCCGCAGTCGTCTTCGAAGGCGACGGCGCAGCCCAGATCACACCCACGACGGAGGTCCATCGTGCATGGGTATCCGCTTCGCGTAATCAATTCGAGATCGAGCAATACGTCCGCATGTCGACGGGAGCACGGCTCGTTGCGTACGTCGAACAGCAATTCTCCAGCAATGCGCTGTATCAGGGGCCGATTTGGCAGGCGTTTCCTGACGGACGGTTCTACGTCATCGACGGCGTCGGAGATGGCGCGGCCGTAGCACCTCGGGAGTTTAGCGGTTCTACCTGGGAGCCGGACGTTTGGTACAAGATCAATATCGTGGGCGATGTTGCTACGCAGACGTGGGAATTCTTCGTCAACGACGTGCGATACGATGCGCCGGACCCGCTTGGCTTTCGCGGGACGCCCTCAATGCTCGACCGAGTTCGATATCTGTCGGAAGGTTCTGGCCCCGTGTTGCTGGACGCAGTATCGATTGTCCCTGAGCCATCTATAATGGCCACTTCGCTCGTCGCGATGTCGTGCGTACTCGTGCTTTGCGCGATCCGTTTCGATTCGAGAACTCGAATGGCCCGGCGCCCGACGTGAACGTAGAATGCAATTGCCAGGCAACAATGTCGAGGCCAACCGCGGGGCACGTGCATCACGACTTAGAGGAGAATATATGGATGCCGTAAACGCAGTTCCGCTTTTGAAACGGCGGATGCTGGTTATTGCGTTCCTGGTTGCGGCGGCCGGTGTAGCGGGCATGGGGATCAGCTACATTTATCTTGCGTCGTCGCATCCACTGGACGTAACGGCCGGTGGAGCGGGGTTCGTCGCCGGTTCAATTCTTATTTCGGCGGGTGTGCTTTCTGCGACATGGCTTTCCGCGCAGTCGATCACCGTGCCGGACCAGATACGACAGCGAACTCATTATGCCGCCTTCGCGAGAGCGGCTTTCGTCAATCGGTGGCGCGCTCATTTTCACGAGAACAAGCTAAACCGAGCAGAACCAAAGTGGGAAGCACCGATCACGCTTTCCAACGATACCGTCGCACCGCTGTTGCGATCCCTGGAGCAGTTCCAACTCGGGGACGGCGGTGGACCGGCGTCGTTGATCGCTTGGAATGTCGACACGTTCAGCGGAAACTGTGACGCGACACGGGAGCTGGTTGATTGTTGGTTTGCCGAGGAGCAGGAACATGCTCGCCTGCTCAAAAGGGTTGTCGACCGTTTCGGTGGAACTTGCATTGATGGTCACTGGAGTTTTTCTGCCTTCTGCACTCTGCGGAAATGGCTAGGAGTGCGTTTTGAGCTGACGATCTTACTGCTGACCGAGATCGTTAGCACGGTGTACTACCGGCTGATTCGACGGCGTGCCTGCGATGAGGCACTTCGCGGTGTGTGCGGATTGATCCTGCGAGATGAGGCCGGGCATGTGGCTTTTCATCGCGAGCGCTTGGCTCAGGCGTCACGCTCGAACGGTGCCCATTATGGGCGTGTTTGGGAATGCGCATTCCGAATGCTTGGTCTTGCCGCAGCAACGATGTTGTGGGCCAACCATGCGCCGGGACTGAAGGCGATTGGGGTCACGCGAAGCGAGTTCTATGGCAACGCATGGGCAGAACTGTCGCGCTTTATCAAGCGGTTGCGACGAGACGCTGCCGCGACGATCAAGAACTAAGCCCCGTGTTTTCGGTCGAAGTGTTTCTGAGACCGTCCGGCACCGGCAGATCGTGATCTAGCAGGCCGTTGAAAAACTCGTTCCGCCGGCTACGATGTGGCGGGCGGTTTTTTGGGCGACGGCAAACAGGAGGCCGGGCGATGGCGATGGGCAAGTGGGCGACGGAGCGGCAGCAGGATTTGTTCATTACGCACGACCGGCTGCCGAAGTCGCCGGGCCATGTGTTCTACGTCAAGCTCAACAAACTCCTGGCCGAAGCGGGCTTCGAC
>JAJDEH010000223.1 GCA_029259935.1 Planctomycetota bacterium | reverse complement strand
GGTGCTGAAGTAAAGAATCGTAATCGGTCAGGTTGGGTCGACGGCCAATCGGATTCGGGCGATCCGGTGTGAACGCTACCGTAAAAGGTTGCTTGGCGTTCTTCAGAAACGTCGGAATCGACGTTTTTTGACAAGGAATCTCATTTCGTGATTGCCTCAATCACGTTCGAGATGGTTCGGCCGTCGTAGACTTTGTCCGACCTTGTCCGCCGTGACGTAGCTGAAAACCCACTGAATCTGTGGACCCATCTTCTGAAGAACATCGCAGGACTTTTGCGAAATGTTCTGCAATTTCTTCGCTCGCTGGCGAACGCACATAAAATAGCAATTGGGTTGCCACGTGACTCATGGCCACGCGTGCTAAACTGCTATTGTACCGATCACAAGCATTAGGCGAATCACTTTCAGGCGACGGTGACCTATGGCCAACAAGCTGAAAATTCTGGCAACATGTGCTTTGATGCTTTCACAACTCGCATTTCTAGCCGCAGCAGAGATCAAGCCAGCCCTTGACGCACCGCAAGCCCATGAGCCCGAAAATAGTCTCCAAATGTTTCGCGTCGACGCTGCGTTTCGCGTCGAGCTGGTGGCTGCCGAACCGCACCTAGCTGACCCTGTGGCGACTTGTTTCGACGCGTCCGGCCACATCTTTGCCTGCGAAATACACGGCTATAATCTCGATGGCTATTTCGACGTAGTGCAGCTTAATCACGCGGGCAAGCTCGACAAGCGACGGTGTTGTCAATCAGAATCAGAACCAATTAATTCAAGAGCCTCTTGCTGCCGGTCCGGGGTGTAAAACAGCGCTCGTCGCTGCGCAGCCGCCGCGCGGCCCATGCCAAAAGACATCTGTTTTCGGCAGCGGCCGGAGTTGAAAAAGGATGCGACATGCGACTACAATCTCGCCGTTTATCTGGGATCGTGACCACTGATCACTTATTCCATGTGCCTGTGGATCACGACACTTCAGACGGCGGCTCCCTGGAGGTCTATGCCAGAGAAGTCGTCGGCGCGACTCGAGAAAAGGATGATCTTCCCTGGCTTGTGTTTTTTCAGGGAGGACCTGGTTTTCAATCACCTCGCCCGACCGACAAGAGCGGCTGGCTGAAGGCGGCGCTGGAGAAGTATCGCGTGCTGCTGCTCGATCAACGTGGCACCGGTCGGAGCACGCGAGTCTGTCGGCAATCGCTGGCGTGCTTCGGCTCACCAGAAGAACAGGCCAAATACCTGTCTCACTTTCGCCTGGACGCCATTGTTCGTGACGCAGAACTGATTCGATCAGAACTCACGGGCGGAAGACCGTGGACGATTCTTGGACAGAGTTACGGAGGGTTTTGCGCCGTTCACTATCTCTCTTCGTCACCGGAAGGACTCGAGGCGGCTCTGATCACTGGCGGCCTGCCCTCACTAGATCGGCACGTGGACGACGTCTACCGAGCCACGTATCCGCGGGTCATCGATCGCAAACGCCGCTACTTCGAGAGGTACGCGGAAGACGCCGACCGTCTGCGCGAGATCGCGGATTACCTGGATCAGACTGAAGTGCGGTTACCGGGCGGGGGTCGCCTCAAGCCGAGAATGCTCCAGCAACTCGGTCTCGCGTTTGGCATGAGTGACGGCTTCGAGTCGGTCCACTATCTGCTGGAAGACGCCTGGGTCGACGGTGTATCGGGACGCGAACTCAGTTACTTCTTTCTGCGTGGCTTTGAGACCGCCGTGCCCTTTCAAACGAATCCGATCTTCGCTGCCCTGCACGAGGCGATCTACTGCCAAGAATATGCGTCGCGTTGGTCCGCTGAGCGACTCCGAGGCGACTATCCCGAACTCTCGGCAGACGATTCCTTCTGCTTCACCGGAGAAATGATCTACCCGTCCATGTTCGACGACTACCCGGAGCTTCGTCCCCTAGGCGACGCCGCGCACATCTTGGCCCAGAAGGACGACTGGCCCCGTCTCTACGACGTGGATGTTCTGAGTAACAACTCCGTCCCGGTCATTGCCGCGGTCTATTCGGACGACATGTACGTGGACCGCTCGCTATCCGAAGAAACGGCGAGCCGGATCGGAAACACACGGGTCTGGCTCACCAGCGAATATGACCACAACGGCCTTCGAGCCGACGGCGAGCGTTTGCTAAACCGCATGCTCGACATGCTCAACGGCGAGGCATAACCAACATCGTTCCGCGCGACCGAATGACAATTCTCGTCCTCCGCCTTATTCCATTTGCAGTAGGCAACCGCCATGATTAATAGGTTTGCGTCGCGACAGAGTACCTTATTGACAAGCTGACGATCGCTGCCATGCGGCACGGCGTTTCCAAGCGGATAGAATCACACGGACATGGGGGACCGAAAAATGACCATGCAGAATACAACTCGTGTTGTGGTCGCAATGATTGGAGTGAGTGGACTGCTGCTGTCATCGTCCCATGCCGATGATGGGTTATGGCTCGCTCCCAGCGTTGAGCCGCTGCCGACAGATAAGCTCGGCCCGTTCGTACGAACGTCGGACGGCGCGCTGCTGACGATCGACGCGACGGCCAGCTACGTCAGCAGCGACAAGGGAAAAACGTGGTCAGAGCCACGGCCGCTGCTCTCGGATGAGCGTAATATCAAGGTAAGCAACGAACGGGCAGTATTTCGCACGCGGGACGGAACGATCATCGCGGCGTTCATGAATCTTGCCGAGCGTCACTGGACGTGGAGCAACGATCTTGGCGACGCACCCGCCGCGCGACTGCCCACCTACGTGATGCGCAGCGTGGACGACGGCAAGTCGTGGCAGGACATTCAGAAATTGCACGACGATTGGTCAGGGGCCGTGCGTGACATGATCCAGACCAAAGCCGGTCGAGTGATATTCACCGCCATGAAGATGCAACATGATCCCGGACGACATGCGGTAATGACCTACTCGTCAACCGACGACGGCAAAACGTGGAAGGCCAGCAACCTAATCGACTTGGGCGGTGCCGGGCATCACGGCGGCGTGACTGAACCGACGGTGACCGAACTGCCGGATGGCCGGCTGTGGATGCTGATCCGGACGAACTGGGGCGAATTCTGGTCGGCGTACTCGCATGACGGCGGTCAATTCTGGCGCGTCATTCAGCCATCGGGGATTCCAGCCAGCAGCGCACCTGGCCTGTTGAGGCGGCTGAGCAGCGGCCGCCTGTTGCTAGTCTGGAATCGTCCTTTCCCCGACGGAACGACCGAGTGGCCGCTTAGCGGCGGCGACAACCGCTGGTCGGCGACGCCGGTCAGCAATCATCGCGAAGAACTGTCGGTGGCATTCTCCGACGACCACGGAAAGTCATGGACCAAACCAGCCGTGATAGCTCACCGTCACGACACGCGCAAGGGCAGTCGTTGGGTCGCCTATCCGTACGTCTTCGAATTCAGTCCCGGCAGATTATGGATCACGACGATGCAGGGCGGGCTGCGCGTCCAGATTCGCGAGGCGGACTTCGTGAAGGACCAACACAGAGGCACCTTGAAATGATGTGTTTCGATGGCGATGAATCATTGGGCATGAGTCCTTTCAAAGTGAAACAGGTTTTCGTCATATTGACGGTTGTCTGCGCCGCGTTGTCCGACGTTGAGTCGGCAGAGCCTCAACAGCGGCCGAATGTCTTGTTTATTCTTGTGGACGATTTGGGCTGGTCCGACGTCGGCTATAACGGAAGAACTTGGGTCTACGAGACGCCGCACATCGATCAGCTCGCCCGGCAGGGCATGGTACTGACCGATTTCTATTCCGCCGGGCCGGTGTGTTCGCCGACGCGCGCGTCGATCATGACCGGTAAAGCCCCAGCGCGGATCGGGCTGACAAAGTGGCTATATACACCGGAAAATGACCCGCCCTTCGTCACGCATCACTTGCCGATGGAAGAGTTCATCGTCGCAGAGGCGTTGCGCGAGGAAGGTTATTCGACCGGCTACTTTGGCAAGTGGCATCTGGGGTACAAGGCAGAACACTGGGCGGCGCATCAGGGCTTTGAGACAGCGAAAGGCGGGATTGATTCGCCACATGCGTGGAAACTTGCCTGGCCGGATCGCGAGCCGCCATTGCCCGAGAATCACACGCGATTTTTCAGTCCATACCACATGACCCACCTTGAGAACGGCCCTGATGGTGAATTCCTCACCGAACGGCTCACCAATGAAACGATCGCGTTCATCGAACAACATCGCGGTGGTTCAAAAAGCGGAAAGCCTTTCTTCGCGTTCTTGTCGTTCCACACAGTGCATACTCCGCTGCAGCCGAAGCCGGAGAAGATCGAAAAGTATCGAAAGAAGATTGCCGCATTGGGGCTGGACGGCAAGCAGGAAAAGGACCGCGGCGAAAAGGCGTTTCAGAATAACGCGGCCTATGCCGGGATGGTCGAGCACATGGACGAAAACGTCGGGCGTCTCCTCCGGCGATTGGACGAGCTGGATTTGCGTGACAGTACGATTGTCATCTGGACGTCGGACAATGGCGGCAAGGGTTCGGTGACATCGAATCTGCCGTTGCGGGGCATGAAGCACAATCTGTACGAAGGTGGAATTCGTGTGCCGACGATCATCCGCTGGCCAGACCGTATCGCAGCGAACATCCGAAATGCGACACCGCTGATTAGCACCGACTTCTATCCCACGATTCTGCAATTGACCGGAAACGCGCCGCGGAACGAACAGCATCTCGATGGTGTCAGCTTCGCCGATCTGTTGCTCGGTGATCGGGATTCAATCGAGCGCGATGCGCTGTACTGGCACTACCCCCACAGCCGCAATGAAGCCGCGATTCGGGCAGGCCGCTACAAGCTGTTGCATCGATTCAAGACGGGCCGAGTCGAACTGTACGACCTTAAAACAGATCTCGGCGAACAACAAGATCTCAGTGAGCGGAAACCTGAACTCACCGCGAGACTGCTGGCCCAACTAAAGCAGTGGCAACAGCGTGTCGGGGCGAGATTTGAATGAGCCGGTGTCGCGGTGAGGACCGTGAATCCATGCCGCTACTTCCATGGAACATCAATGGATTTCCGTAGAATAGCCGCAGTCCTCGATGATTACGTGTGGTTTCCAAGTCGGATTTTGATACCACAACACACGATTCTCGCTCACCGCCACGATGTCCTGTTTCTTGTCGCCATCAACATCGGCTAACGTGACGGCGTAACAAACTTTTCCAATGTTAGGATCAATGACCTTGGCTTCAAAACTTGGGAACGCATCGTCGCCAAAAGCCGTGAACGTTAGACCGAGCAAGAAAATCAGCGAAATTGTGGCGCGCATGAGTCGCTCCTTGTTAGGTGAAGGAACGTGAAATAGCATACCGGTGTTGGCGGCCAATGTCACGGACCCAGGCACTGGAGTCAGAATTGTTGGGTTGCTTGATGCGATTCGTGGTCAGATTGGGTTTGGTGCCTTGACGTGAAGTCCGGCAAGCCCGTTTGGCGATCGTTTATCCCGGTCTCCATTGAAGCGGTTTCCGAAACAAGCCAATTCTATTCCCGCGAATAGAAACTCAGGATGGAGGAGTGCCGAAACCAATTTTTCGGAATAAGACCGACTGGGATGCCCGAGGTTGCCTGCGACATTACACGCAGCGGAGACAACTCGCATTCTGTCCGGCCCGCCCGTGATGACAAGCATCTTGTGCTGACAAGCCTGCCGAATTGCCTCCTGTTGCGCGGCGGCCAATTGGATGTCTAATCGCTGCTCGACCCAGGTGATGGCTTTTTCTACGTCGATGCGTGGCAAGGGATGCGGCGTAGCGGAGGCAATCCGGTGAGCCGACTGTGCCAACCCGACTTCGGCCCGGTAGAGGGCGGCGAGATAAAGCCAAGGCTCGCCTTCGACAAATTCACGGATCACGCTTCCATCTTGGACAACGATCCGCACCGCATCTTCGATGATCTTCTGTTCGATCTCGACCAGCTTGATCGCATGTTCCACCACGCCCGACTCTGGGTAGCCGCAGTGCCCTTTGGAAGCCAAGTCTTGCAGTGTGTACTGTACGGCAGCCCTCGCCCGATACGGACTGTTGCGGTCGATACCGAGTTTTGCTGCCAATTCGTCGGCGGTTTTGAAGCCGATACCACGGATGTCATCGGCTAGTTGGTAGGGGTTCTCCTTGATCTTGGCGATGGCTTCATGGCCGTAAGTGCGGTAAACGCGAACAGCCCGTCCCGGTGTGATGCCATGCTCGGTGAGAAAGAGCATGATCTTGCGAACCTCTTTTTGTTCCTGCCAGCTTTGGCGGATGCGTTTGAGTCGCTCTGCGCCGATGCCTTTGACATGCAGCAGCAGGTCGGCATAATTCTCGAAAATGTCGAGCGTGCGTTCTTTGTAGACCGACACGATCTTGGCGGCGATTTTTGGACCAATACTGCGAATAGCGCCTGACGCCAGGTACTTCTCGATGCCCTCCGCAGAAGCCGGATGCGTCGTCTTGAGTTCGTCGGCTTTGAATTGCTGTCCGTGCTGTCGATCGATCACCCAGCGGCCAATGGCTTCGACATCCTCCCGCGGTCACCGAGGTCGTGCTGCCGACCACGCAGACAAGATCGTCCCGTCCTTTTACTTTCACCCGAAGCACGGCAAAACCGTTCTCTGGATTGTGGTAGGTGACACGTTCGATGAATCCGTTCAGGGCTTCGGGCATGATCGGGAATCGTTACTCCGTTTACGCCGCTTTCTTTCTTAACACTGAGCTTTTGCAAAACGCTAAATCAATCCCAATTGGGCGATAACGTGAGCTGGTTGTTGAGATTTGTCGACGATTTCCGTGATGGCCCAGCGGAGTGTTTCGCGGGTTACGGCGCGGCAGGCTTGGCCGATGGTCGTCAGCTTTTCCCGTGTCCAATCGTTCGCGCGGCGGTTGCGGAGTTGCCGCATCAGAAACGTGTACGCCAACATCACCAAGTGCATGTGCCTGGTCTGGCCTTGGCCGCTGCGCAGTTGACACGCTCCCATGCCCAACTCGATTTTCCATTCTGAACTGGCAAAATGTCTGGCGAGCAGACGAATGTCGTTACCGCGATCTCGCAAAGGCGGCAACCCGTGCGACATGCAGTCGATCCTAATATTCACCCAGTGGTTCACTTGCGGGCCAGCACCGTTACTTCGGACCGCAAGCGCCGAGCGAGGCTGCTCAGTGCAGCCACGCCATTAGAGATTTATTAACGCTAATAGAATTCCTCGGTTCGCTTGGCAGCATTGTGCATCCGATGCCGGAGACAAACGACCAACACCCCGCTACCGGGCTAGCGGCAGGAGAGCTACAGATTTGAGCTGTAGGAGCAGATCTGTGGATGCCGACTAGAAAGACGGCCCAGTCCAAAATCTCTCGCTAGCGGGCGAATCTGCAGCCAGAATGGGCAATACAGCTCTCATGCGTGAAGTTTTCTCCGTTTGGCGGCCTTTCCCTCCTCTTTCGGCAGAAGATTTCGAATCACGGCCAACGATCGGTACGCCGCGTCCAGCCGCCGTGCGCACCGCTGCTGATGCACCGTCCAAAAACGTGCTTGTGCGACGCTTTCGCTAACCGCGGATGCCGCCCGTGCATCAGTACCCGAAGCTCCAATTGCTGGCCGTCTTCCTCCCAGCCGATCTCGAAGATCGAGCGTCGTTGGCTGAAATGGAAGTGTTCCAGCGGAATCTCTTTTGCCAACTCTGTGAAGTCGAACTCAGCCAGTTCGTACAACAAGCCCTGTTCAGTTTGATGATGCCCATTACCTGCGTGTTCTTCCGGTTCCTCAATTCCAACCGGCCAGACCTCCAAGACGTGCGACTCGGCGTCGGTGTCGAAGTAGTATTCGGAATGACCACCGTGGAGCGGCCAGCAGCCAGCCACCGGGCAGAGGATCGAGTTCAGAACGTCAGCCAGCCGATCTTTGATGGAAGGTTCTTCGTCGTTCATTGCACTCGGACCTAATCGATAGGTGTTTGGTCCCGCAGACTCAACCACAGATCTTTCACGGGAGAATGGTAGTCGGCGGCGGCATCGTCCCATGCCGAAAGATCCTCACCGACAACCACCTCGATACGCAGTTCGTGCAAATGTGGCACCAACTCCTGCCATTCTGGATTGTCCCTTATTCGGATGCTCCGTGGCCGGTGCCATCCTATCTCGACCAGAGGCCGCTGCATCGCATCAGCCAAAAGGCGTGCGAGGTCGTTGACGGTCGGTGTCGTTTCCAACATTTTCATGGCGAAGACAAAACCATGCTCTTGCTCAATGACCATTCCGGTCCAGTAGTCAGCTTCCGGGAGAAAGTCGGCCTCCCAAATGTCGTCGTGCTGTGGAAGACGCAGCAAGCGGCGCTTCACGAATGCCGACCCTTTGCCGAGTTTGAGTGCCATGCTCATTCCTTACGCATGGGGCAGACTGTCTTTCAGGTCGGGGATACCCGCCAAAGAGATCGCATCGTGCTGGTGGTGGTGATACGCCTTGAACACAAACTCGTTCCAGAAGTTCTGCTCTGGACCGTACTTCATCAACTGCTGGAGCGCTTGCCGCTCATCGTCGGACTTGAACTGTAACAGGCTTCGTGTCAGAAAGTTCACCCAGTCGCCTTTGGTGGCATGGATCAGAATGTATGGCGTCGTGAACACGATGTGATAATCGGCGAATTCGGGCATCACTGGCGGTAGGAGTCTGACGTACCAGAGTTCGCCTTCGTGTCCTTGGTAGCCTGTTGCGCTAAGACAGTTACACTCATCGCCAGTAATTAATTCCCGAAGTCGCACATGAGGACCGACCATGCCGACGTGCTCGTAAATCCCCATTCGAGACGCTGCCTGTTTCCTCAAAGCGTCCAGTTGATCCGGGTTCATCAGGAACACGTCGTTTGCATCAATCTGGCACTCCGCCATGGTGTCGCCCGTGCCGCCGATGCGGAAGTCGTACAGCACCCACGTCGTAAAGTAACTTCCGGTCAGCGGGCTCATAGGTGGGCCGGAAGGCATGTACTCCTCCTCGGCCTTCTCGACGGCACGAGCCCATTGCTTCATCTCGGGCAGTTGGGAAACGCCCTCGGCAAAGTGAGCACTGATCTGTTGGATGTAGGCATAGACGGCGTGAACGGGATCAAGTCCGTCCTTGATAAGCATCTCAACATCCTTGATGTTGCCGGGCAAAGGCTCTCCGGGACGCCTTTTTGGCGCTTTGGTTGGCAAATTGCCTGATTTGCTCGCCAGTTTCCGATGCAGCCGTTTGCTGATGTTACCCATGGATCACTTCCGTATTGCAGTGAAATCTGACTCGTCGCCATGATGGATGTAAATCGTGCCCGAAAGCTCATCGCCGTCATAGACCCCCCAGCCACGACCCTGCGCCGGGTCCATTTCGTCATTGCCGTCCCACGAAAACTCGATGCACGGTTTTCCATCTCGACAATACCGTCTCGGTCATCATGGGCAGGTACGGGCCGACGAGATCCTCGAACGGGTCGGTCAGCGCCACGACCCCATAAGCGATGGCCGGATCGTCAGTCGAGAGGAAGACTGTGTATGAACCGGACATGATGTGGAATGTGATTGGTGATTGCTTCCAGCAATGTCCGAAGTGTCATTGGGCCTCTTACGGCATGAATGCCCGTTCGTTCAAATCCCTCGGACGGCAAGGAACGCAGGATGCGAGCCATTTGACTTCGAGTGACTTCAATCATCGTGAGTTCTTCCTCGATGTCCCGCTGATCGTAAGCGAGATGCTCGGCAAACTGCCGATCAAAGCCACCGGGGAATGTCGGCTGGTCCTCAGCGATGACATGCTTCATTCGGTCGGCATAGACCGGCTCGAAGTCGGCAAGATGGCAGATGACTTGTCGTGTTGACCATTTGCCGGGCACCGGAGCGGCGTCGATCTGCTCAAGCGTCATCCCGGCGATGGCATCACGCAATTTCTGCGGCCCGGCAGCGTATTCATCTATGAATTCGGCGATTTCCATCCACACATCTCCCGAAGTTTAAGTGTCACACTTTCTCGGCGAGGCTGATGATCGTCACCTACCGCTACTCAGATTTGACTCGCTCGAACGTAACGAGAATGTGCCGATTGTCAGGGCTGGAAGAAAACTCAGTGGGCCGCTCCTTGCCCGATGGTGCAAAGCACAGCTTTCGAGTGTTCTTGCCGAGTTTGTAAATCCCGAGGAACAGATCGCCCTTTCCGCCGCCTTCGGTGGGTGTGAAGTCGATGGTCTTGGGCTTCTTCGTTGGATCGAAGGTGCTGGTTCCCTTGCTGATCTCATTGCCTTCAGAGCGGACGCTCCATGTGCCATCGTCGCCGTTGACCACTGTTATCTTCTTGGCGTCCTCATCCTTTGACTTGTTGCCGTTCATTAAGTTCACGATCAAACCATTGAGAAGGTGCGCCGTTGAAGCGGTGAACGGTGCGTTGTCGGAAGCACCCGCTGTTTGGGTGGTTTTGCATAATTCAGTGAGCGCTGCCGGGTTCAGCTCGTCCAGTCGCGCTGATTCCAGCCGTGCGAGCACGTTGATTCGTAGCGCGGCTAAGCCGGCTTGATCGCCGCAGGACACAGGCTGTCCGGGCGTGCTGGGCAATAGTACGGCAGCGGCTTTCTCCAGCGCTAAAGGCCCGCCGAAATAGCCGCACTTCCGCAATAGCACAGCGACGCTTGCCTCGGGCAGTTGATCTGGCTCTTCACGCCCGATCGCCGCTTTAAGGATGTATGACCGAGCATCCAGCCGATCTCGAACATTGAAGAACACGTGTTCATACAAATCGACGACAGCCGCATCCAATTCACCCCTCGCAGCGACCGGTTCCACATTCAAACCCGCCAACAACCGAGCCTGCACTAGCCAAGCGGCTTGATTGTCCGCTTCATGAAGCTCGTAAGCCGCATACAGCGCCGGCATGCGGCGCTTTAACAGCATCAGAGCACGGTCTGTATTAGCCCGCCGCAAACCACGCAGAAAACGAATCGCCTCACTGATAACAGGGTCATCGCGGCGAGACGAGTAGCGACGACCTTCTTCGACAATCGCCAGGGCACGCCGCCAGCGCCAATCAACCGGCCGAAGGGGATTCCAGCGCTCGAATTCACTGCTGGCCACTAGCATAGCACCCCGTCCTTGGATAGCTTTGACTCTTGTGCTCCCAGCGACGTCACTCCCAATCGATGTCGCAGAAACCAGCGAATGTGATCACGCGAAAGATCATCACTCAAACCGAAGCTGCGATCCAACTGAGCATCCACTTCGTCATTGAATCGCCAGCCCAAGACGAAGGCGACATCGTCTCGTTCTCGTAACGAATCGCAAACAAGTTCCACAGCATCTGCAATCACCGGACGACGCATCTGTGACACGCTGGATTGCAACGCATGTAATGAGTCTGCAAAGTGTGGCGATTCAACTCCGGGCGGTTGTGACTCTTCACCCAATAGGTCAAAACCGAGCCGCAGCACTGACTCTTCACGCGACCCTCCAAAAGCGAGGAGCTGGCGTCGATGTGATGCAACGAAGATAAACGACAAGCCTGGGATCGCGGAGAGAAAACGAAGAACTAATGACAAGTCACCGGTGGCCAATCTGACCAGCGACGGACACTGCTCCCCTTCGCACTGACCGGCGAGAATCTGCCGCACTGCGCGCAGGTCTTTGCGCGTCGGCTTGAGTACTGCGGAACACTTACTAACAGCTGCGTTTAAACCGTCCATGATCGAACTAATCCGTACAAGTGAGTCTCTATTAGCGTTAATAGAAACGGGGAAAAATTGCAAGGCAACCGTGAGAATGGTCGGCTGGCAATTCGCTGGGAAACAATCAGCAGTGCGAATATGCTGATTCGACGGTCCGTTAAGCCATCCTTGGAGAGCTTCAACTCAGGCGATCCCAAGCACGTCGCTCCCAAGCACGTCGCTCCCAAGCGATGCTGAAGAAACCAGCAAATGTGATCACGTGCAAGCGCCCCGCTTATGCCGAAACTACGAGCGATGTGGCATTCCTGCTCGCCATCGATTCGCCAGCCGAGAACAAGAATGACGTCGTCTCGCGCCTTTACCGCATCGCATATTTGCGCTATCGCTTCGGAAATAAAAGGATGGCGTAACCGTGACACGCTGGATTGGATTGCATGCAGCGGATCGGCTCGCACGACAGCCACCGACGTACTCTCGACTTCATTTAACAAGTTCAGTCCAAGATCCAACACCGAATCTTTTCGAGGCCCTCCCAAAGCGTACAGACGCCGCTGGTGTGATCCCACGAAGAAGAAGCACATGCCTGGGGTCGCAGAGAGAAAGCGGAGAACCAGGCTCAGGTCGCCGGCAGCTAAGCTCGCCAGCGAAGGGCAGTGTTCACCTTCTCGCAGATTTGCCAGAAGTTGCCGTACTAAACGCTGGCCTTTGCGAGTCGGTTTGAGAATTGAGTAACACTCGCTTACGTCAGCAGTTGAACTCTCCATGATCTTTTCATCCATAAGAATTAATATTGGCCCAAGGTCTGCGTGATGCGATATACCTGAGTTGGCTTGAAAAATAGCCAGCACCCGACAGAGTCAGGTGCCGGCTTCGGGCAATCTAAGCCCGGAAAACCCGCACGGCGGAGCCTGCGAAATAGAAACCTGCCGATAGGCAGCCGCCAGAGCCTTTTCCCAGGCCCTATGCGACTCCTCCGCTATCCGCATACAGTCCTTAGGTCCGGGAACTTCCCGAAAACCCTCGTGAACACAGATCCGGGGAGCAGTTCCTATCCAGGGTCTTGCCGCCTCAAAGGCCGGACCAATGCTCGCCATCATACCCCTTACAGCTTCTGCGGCTGCTTTGGTAGGGTTAGTGGCTTGATGAGCACGGCGCAGGTGTTCCTTCAAGTTCCGTTCGGCGACTTTAGCGTCAAGCCGGAACTGCAGACCTTTTTCCGTAAGCCGGAGCCAAAAGCCAAGCAGCTTGACTTCGTCTCCGGCGGCAAGATCGAACACGTTCGTTTTCTCCTTTAGTTCGAGATTCCTAATCCGCAGGAGTTGCCGCACGTGTTGGAGCACCTGTTGGCCTTCGGACACGCTCTGGCACGCATACACCAAGTTGTCGGCGTAGCGAAACCAGAACGGAAACAACGATTCCCGGCTAAGCCGGAGATCGTGTACGGTGTGCAACAGCACGTTCAGTGCCGTTGGTGAATATGGATTTCCTTCATCAATGCCGATTTGCCGGCGTGTGTCGTTGCCCCGCAGTATCAACGCCATGTACTCTAGAATCCGCTCACGGTCGCTGGCTTCCACTACTTCCGCTAAATCTGTTTCAAACAACGTCCGGTGTGCCTCTATCACATCTAAGAGACCCCGATCGATTGGCTCATCGATCTCATCCATCTGTGGACGCCGAAGCTGTTCGATCTTGTCCTCAATGCGCTTGTCCTCAATGCGAACACGATAGCCGGCTTTCGCAAGCAACTCGCAAACGATGCTCTTCATTCCAGCATGTAATACGATCGTGTCTCGGTCGTACAGGTCGTCGTGGACAACACGAATCAAGGGGAACCATTCCGGCTTCAGGCGATAGCCTGTCGAACCTTGTACTGGTCGATGCTGCACCGTATAGAACGTCGTGCCCAAAAGATGAGTCAATTCATCTGTGCAAGGTGCCAGAGCGATAGCCTCACGCCCTTCGTTTATCGTAACCAGCTTCAATGAGAGATTGTCAACTTGGATAGGCATATCCACCTCTGATAAATTCTATTAACGTTAATAGAAATTAAACGCTTCACCGTCGTCTTGCGGACTCCGCAGCGAGCCTGAATTCAACCGTCAATCGTTGTGCATCGTTGAGTACCACCTCACGCGCGAAAGCCGCCATGCTGTGTTTCTTACTAAGGGCCGCAGCTCCCCGGATGAGATTCTGCTCTTCCGCTGTCACCCGAAACTTGATCTGGCGAGTTCGTGGTGCTGATGGTTTGGCTTTTTTCTTTTTCATTTCTCTAGATTCCAGTCGTCGTCGAAAACCGTAAGGACAGGATTCAACGGTTTCAGTGGCGAGTTCTCGGCCTGGTGTTTGCTTCCCCTCACAGCAGCCCTGTCTCCTTCAATCTCCTGCGCGTCGCTTCACGTCGCTCGTCGCTATCCCCCAGATCTTTCCCCGTCCCCTTGGCTTCTCGGCGACTGACTCTCCTGCGCGTCGCTTCCGCTCGCATGTCTCTGTCCAAATCTTCTTGCTGCGTGGCCTTCGCTTCCGTCAATCGATCGCAGAATTTCTGTAAAGCCTCCTTGGACGTCACTCGCCGGCCTCCGCAAACTATCGTTGTCAAACGGACGCCTTTCACCCCTTTCGAATACCAACGCCAAATCGTTGCTGGACTTGGCTTTCCAGGCAAAAGACGTGCAGCCTCAGAAAGCGAAATGAGGTGTTCTGAGTGAATATCGATTCCCATGAAAAAAACTCCAATCGAGTGAACTGTCGTGGACAGATTCGAACTAGATTGAAGCTATTAAAAGACTTTGACTTAAGATCGACACGCAGTGATCTGCTAAGAATCACCTTAGGTCGATCAACTGGAGTTTTCTCTTAGCCACCGTAATTCCGATGGGCTTGAGTTTTTCGCAGAGTTCTTGGCGGACCTCATGCCTAGCATCCCATTCTCCTTCGTAACCGTCCTTGACTTTCTCCCACCGAGTTCCATCCTCACCGGCCTCCCAGCAGAAACGGAAAGCTTGCCAAGACTCCGAGCATCTGGAAAAGTCGACAATCTCATCGTAACCCTCTCGCCAGACCTTTCGATTTTCTCTATCAATCCACATGCCAAGAATGCCCTTCTCGCTTTTTGGTTGCTGAGTTGCCGACTCTATTTCGCGCAGCGACAATCTCACCCACTGGTCAACTTTTTGGACCAGCGTGTCTAGATTCCATTTACTCCGGTCCGCATCAGAACAGAAATCCTTGCAATCGAGACCAATTCGACAACTGCGTCCTCGGATGTCCTCAAGCCAACCGGCGTGATGACTGAAGTGCGAATTCTCTATGACTCCCGAAGCGACTGATTTTGCAACTTCTTCTGGGAAACCGCACAAAAATGGCCGCAGTTTCCGGTCTACATGAACTCCTAGCCACAGCACATGCGCTTCGTTCTCGTCGAGGTTTTCCGCGAGAGCAACGACCGGCTTCTCCGCCCCAAGCCAATGTTCTGCATTACTTCGCTCAAACCTCAAATCTGGTTCACAGAGTTCGTCAGGCCACTCAACAAACTCTTCGGAATCCCAGAACTCAAGCATCTCCTCATGCCAGCCTCGGAGTAGTTGCACGCAGCATTCTGCACGGCTCGCCAAACAAGAGTAGGTGCAATTCTCCGATCGCTTCTGCAGAACTTCCACGATCTCCTTTCCTTGCTCATTGCGAAGTAGGTACGCACGTAGCCGGACCCATTCCGTAGCGTTCAATAGACGCCCTAGAGAGTAAATGTTCGGACACTTCACAATGTCGTCGAACCATTGCTCCTTCGTGACATCAAATGCCCTTATCGTCCATCTCCCTTGCTCGTCATCCGCGGTCATTTCAAATCCAGTGGCTGATTTGTGATCATTGATCGACGAATTTAACTGGAGCGCAGGCACATTTGCTCAACCGATTTGAACCATGACCTGTTCTGCCAGCTGGAGATCTCGTTCTGCATATATCTGTGTAACATCGGCGCGCGAATGGCCTAAGACTACCTGAGCAGCTTCCAATCCAAAATCTCGACGAACCTCCGTGGAGAGGGTGTGGCGTAGCTGATTCGGGCTCCAAGAGCTTGCGGCTTTCCAAGCCTTCAATTCTTCCTGTTGCTGATCATTCAACCGGCCAAGCCATGATCGTACGCTTTCACCTGAATGTCTTGCCAGTGGCTCGGGAGGTGGAAACGCTTTTTCACAAGCTCGTGCAATCGCCCGGGCGTATGAGTCCTTGTTATATCTTTCACTTGGTTTTCGCTTTGGATTTCTCTTGCGATTGGTTCCGGGTTTATTTCCATGCGACCGATGCGTCTTGCGATTCAGATGTCGTTCGTTCTGCCGCTTTTTCTCGCTGTCCATGGGCGAGAAGCAGTAGCTGGTCTTGTCACGCAATAAATGGGGAAGCAGAACAGCCTGTGCCTTTGGTCCGATCATGATGACTCGATGACGACCGTGATGCTCTGATTTGTGACTGTCTGGAGTGTACCTCCAAACGCGTCCCGAACGGTCGAGATCGCAGGGTCGCAACTTGCAAACTTCTGTCGGGCGGCACCCAGTTAGCCTTTGAATCGTGACCATATCCGCGACCGTGGCGGGAAGGTGCGGGATTGTCTGCGCAACCATGGCGTCGGACACTTGCGGAACTGGCTCACTCTCCCTCGCATTGGATCTTCCCGCTCTCAACCCTCTCACGGCCGCAATTGATTGGTGAACACCGGCTGGGACAATTTCTTCTTCGACGCCCCATCGAAACACCTGCCGAATCAATGCGACCAGCCGATTTATATTCGTTCGGCATCGATTGTCGTCTATCATCGCATCGCGAATGGATTTGAGTTTTTTTGGGCCGAATTCTCGCACTCGATTGGTTCCGTACATTTTCACCAAATAACGGAGAGCCTCTTTGAAGTTATCGATAGTACCGGTTGGCGTACCGTCTCGTCGCCGATAGTAGGAATTGGCGTGCCTCAAAAACAGGAGGCAAAGATCATCGATCGTGAGTGAGTATCTGCTCGTGTCTTGTTTGACGAGCCACTCGGTAATCAACTCATCGTAACGTACTCTGCTTTGCGGTGAGTTGTGCTCACCGAGGTAGAAATCCCTTCCGGCCAGATGAACGCGGGCTTGCCCGGTGGCCTTGTGGAGTTGATAGGCGGGCTTTCGTTGTTGGCGCATCGCGGCTCCCATGAATGAAAAAGGGTAGTGAAATGGGTAGTAACCCGTTCCACGCCGCGCTGCCGAGGCAAGGCAGGTAGTCACAAGATGTGACTCAGCAAGGACTTGTAAAAAGTGGGCGGTATTGGGCTTGAACCAACGACCTCCACGATGTCAACGTGGCGCTCTAGCCAACTGAGCTAACCGCCCTAAATTTGGGGCTGCGGTGGCGGAATGTGGGTCGCCACTGGCGACCATTATATCGTT
>JAJDEH010000222.1 GCA_029259935.1 Planctomycetota bacterium | reverse complement strand
GCGTCCGCATCTCGAAGCTTGCGAACAATCTGCTCCGGTGAATGCCGCTTCCGTCGTTTCGTCGTCATCGAAAAGGTCTCCTTGCCCAACGGGCTAAAGACCTTCATAACCGATGGATCAGGAAATCAATAGCAGGCCACTCCGCATCGCATGAAACGTGTTCGCCTGGGGAGTGGTATCATCCTAGCCACTGGAAACTTGCTCGTCCAGCAAGAACCAAAAGGTCGAGGGCGGGCCATCGTTCGTCGGCCAGCCAACTGGACCTTGCGAGATACCGCTGCCGGCACGTTAAGCCTCGACTCCAACGCGCCGAGTCGTTCGATTACTTCGCGTGCCTTCAAGTGGCGAACAACAAAACCTTCGCTTAACGCACAAACCAACGCCTCGTTGAATAGCGGCCGAAGGGCCTCTAACGCCTTGATGCAGAGTGCGGAACGGCGTTCGTTCCAACTTCGCAGCAATTGCCTCGCCTGTTGCCGCTGCGTAATGCTGTCCCCTTAATTGGTGGACGAATCGCCCCGACGACTGGACGAATCGTATGACGGTGTTCGCGTTGCTGCGTAAGACCACCGCTATTGTCGTTGCGCGAGCCGGGCGCGGTCAAACGTCACCGTCCGCACCACCGCCGTCGAATAGGCGTTTGCCCGCCGCTCGATGAAAGTCCCCATCGACGAAGCCCGCGTGATCGACCTCGACGCGCCGACGGTGCCGGCCCACGAGCGGATCGTCAACGGTTCCCGCCGGTACGTCTTCGACTGCCCGCATTGCCGCCGCCCGCACTTCCACGGCCCGGCCGACGGCCACCGCGAAGCGGGAGAACATGCACGTGAATCACGAGCGGATTTGGTGGAACAACTCGGCGACCAAGGGATCGATCATCGTACGCTTGTGCCCTGGCGCATGGAAACGAGCGATCAAACGCGCCTCGGAATGGCCGGAATGAATTGAGCCGTGATCGTCGCGCGAAAGCGGTTAGAAAAGCCGGCGCATCGCGACGAAAATCACGAGTGGCGTCGCCATCAATAGCAGCGAGAAGGTCGAAGGCTCGGGAACTGGCTGCAAGTTAATCATCCATTGCGGCCCAACGTACGTGGGATCCATTGCATCCAACGTCGATTCAATGCTGGGAATGGTTGGGGCCGCCGAAACATCGGGCGCGCTCACGTCCAAGAAATAGCCCAACATCAGCACATAATGTGAGTTCGCATTCAGTAACGCGTCCACGGTGCCTGTGCCATACGGGCGTAAGTCACTCACGACGCCACTCGAAAGCTGAACGCCAGCGTCTTCCACGCCGCTGATTACATACACGGCGGCCACGCCGGTGTTCGTGAGTGTTTCACCGCTGTCGAAAACATCGTTGCCGTTGGCGTCGACGAATCCGAACAAGCTAAGCGACATTTCCGAATACGATTCATATGGGTAATTGAGACCGCCTCCGGTATTGGTGTGCTTCAAGTCCCAAGCGAATCTGGGATCGCTAAATAGCACCGGCGTGCTTCCGACGCGGAGGCTGACTCGCAACGTTTTTTCCACGGAGCTATCGAACGCCGGAAATGGATCGCCTCCGCGGTTTGCCAGATAGGTGAGAATGCCATTCTGGGAGGCGACCAAAGAGTTACTCGCGTCGATAACAGCCGACGCCAAGAAGGTATCTTGCGTAATATTTCCCGCGCCGTTTAGCGTGGTCACCAGTTCCGTTCCGGTAACGAGTACCGTCGCGGACGCGACGTTCCCCGTCAGCAAGATCGCAAATCCAATAAACAAGCCCATGACCCGGCTGGGTTCGGCAAGTCGTCGTCGCATGAGCTTCCTCGCAAAAAATCGGAGTGGATCGCGTCGCGATCATCCATTAGAAGCAACGCATGAACAGACTTCAACGGAAAATCGCCGCTTTCATCCCGGTTTCGGCAGAATCAGCGTCGTC
This sequence comes from Planctomycetota bacterium, assembly GCA_029259935.1. Next base: position 2,066 of record JAJDEH010000222.1, on the reverse strand, counting down.
TGATTCTTGGCCCGGACATGCGGCGTCCGACGGCCCGGCGGACGGCCACGGCGAAGCCCATTGCGATGACTCGGCGTCGCCGTACTGGCGGACGGGATACAACCTTGCGTTGGTCGAAACGGACGACGGGTAGCCGAAGCGTCGTGTCGAGACCGAAACGCAGCTTTCATCGGTCGATCCTGGGCCTGGCTTGGCAGTGTGCAATCATGGCCTCCATTGCACCGAGTGACACGGCGTCCTCGCAACGCCCCCGTTCTCGTCCAAAGTCTCGCCTGTCTCTGTCTCCCGACGGCCCTGGGCTATAAGGTGCCGGGTTCCCGCTGGTTTGCAAAAAGTCCAGAATTGGCTTCGAGAGGGAAGGCAACTCGTTTCGAGCGCGGGCGGTCACATCCGGTTACCCGCCCGATTAACGTCGCCGCAATCCAGTGGCGCGAAGGGCGAAATGTTGAAAGCTTTCCGCCAAAGGTGCGGCGCTGGCTTTGCGGTCAACGTTACGATGCACGCGTGCCACCGCATTTCGGCGACACGCACGTAATGTCGCTCGCGCCGGATCATCGTTCGTCATCACGGCGTCAGCGGCGCGCGCCTGCACCGCTAGCGATATCACCGCATCCGGAGAAGGAGAGGGTGGCTTCTCCAATTGCGTGATGCGACCTTGGACGTACGCGACGTCTTCTAGGTCAACACGCTCATCGCCGTTGAAGTTCCCGTCGCCCCAACTGGGCGTATCAGCGCGTCCATAATTGCGTGACGTCGTAATCACGTCAAACCGGTCAACTCGCCCATTGAGGTCTGCGTCGCCCAAATCTGTATTTAAGATGTTTTCAACCAGATGCCGGACATCGTCTTGGTCGACGACGCCATCGCCGGTCAGGTCATAAGAAAAATTGGTCGAGCCAGCCGCGATCGCCGCAAAGAGCAGGTCGACATCGACTACATCGACCGTGTCGCTCCAATTGAAGTCGCCGGCCATTGGACGAAGCGACCACACCTCGGAACCGTACAACGCCACATGCGCTGAGAAATACAGCGTGCCGGTTGGTGTTACAACAACCGACTCGACAATACCGTTATGCACGCGAAGAGTGCCCTCTTCCGTGCCGTCGCTTTTCCAGAGATCCCCTTCGGCCTCGAAAAACGCTGTCCCGTTTGAGTTAATCAACTTAAAGATCCTGTCGTCCACGTATGCGACTCGAGACGTCCCGGCTGTGGTGCCGTCGCTCTTCCATAGATAATCGCCCGAACCAAAAAACAGCGTACCATTGACGTCCGTCAACGAAATTGGTTCGTCTTCGCTGTCTTCTCCATCGAACCCACGCAAGATAACAGCGCGCTGAGCCACCGTATTATCGTACCTACCTAAGAGGTAATTACAGTCGCGGCAATTTGGTCCCCACACGAGGAATAGCGTTCCATTTACGTTGGCGAGTGTTCGCGCCGCAGCAAGTCCTGCAAACTCCGTACCCGCCTCCGTTCCATCGCTTTTCCATACCTGCCAGAACGCGCCATCAAAAGCATTGAAGAACAACTCATCGCCTACGGCAGTAAGGCGATTGGGATTCGAGCTTTCCGTTCCTGACCAGATGTCCGCGACGCGAGTTGTCCCGTCTTCGGTGCCGTCACTCCTCCATAGCTCGATACCACTTTCTCCGTCATCGGCCGTAAAGAATAAATCGCCGTCGAACGCTGTTAGATTAGCGGGTGCCGATCCGCCGCTTCCAGCTTGGATATCTTTAACGAGAATGGTGCCTAAATCGTTGCCATCGCTTTTCCACAATTCCGACCCGTGTGTCCCGTCGTCAGCAGTGAAGAAAAGCGTGCCGCGAACATTTGTAAGATTGGCAATGGCGGGAGTCGATCCGCCCATGTCCATATCCTTGACAAGGACCGTTCCTAATTCAGTTAAGTCGCTTTTCCAAAGCTGCCGCCGGTCGAGCAACGTGAAGTAGAGTGTACCACCAACATCGGTTAGGATCGGCCGGGAAATAACTTCCGTGTTTGTTACGGTATTACGAACCAGGGCGCGGTGTAATTCAGTTGTGGCAGGAAGCGGTTGAACTGAATGG
>JAJDEH010000221.1 GCA_029259935.1 Planctomycetota bacterium | reverse complement strand
CAAGGGAGACTTGGGAAACTTACTGCTGACGTTTCCCGAATTACAACCGCAAGAATTCCGTCCTTGGATCGAAGAAGCGGAAGCCGCCCGGCAGGGGCTGACGCCCGAGCAATACGCCGTTCAGGTCGCGAAGATGTGGAAAGACGGCTTGGCTGATTGGGGACAAGGTGCCGATCGTATTGCCCGCTATCGTTCCGCGGTCGATCTGTCGATCTATACGCCCGGCAGCAGCGCCGGCCTGCCGATGACCGTGTTGCGTTCATTTGATGTTCCGCCTGCGGCCGTATTGAACGACAGCGACGCGCTGCGCGAACGGATTTCCGCGTCGGCGTCAGGTTTGCTTGCCTTGTTGGGCATCAACGCCGATCCAATTCGCAGCCGCGACCATATCTTACTCTCGAATATATTTCACCATGCCTGGACTCAGGGACGCAATTTGGATGTCGCCGCGCTGATCCGCGAGATTCAGCAGCCGCCGTTCGAACGCGCGGGAATCATGGACTTGGAAACGGTCTACCCGGCCGCCGACCGCTTCAGCCTTTCCATGCAGTTGAACAATCTGGTGGCGTCGCCTTCCTTTGCGAGTTGGATGGAAGGCGAACCGCTAAACGTCCAGCGGTTGCTCTACACGCCGCAAGGAAAGCCGCGTCTATCGATCGTTTCCATCGCGCACTTGTCCGAATCGGAACGCATGTTCTTCGTCACGATTCTGTTGAACGAGATCCTGGCCTGGACGCGCAGTCAGGCTGGCACTTCGAGCTTACGGGCGTTGCTCTACATGGACGAGGTCTTCGGATATTGTCCGCCCACGGCCAACCCGCCATCCAAGATGCCGATGCTGACGTTGTTGAAGCAGGCTCGCGCGTACGGCGTGGGGATCGTGCTGGCCACGCAGAATCCCGTCGATTTGGACTACAAAGGACTTTCCAACACCGGCACGTGGTTCCTGGGCCGCTTGCAAACCGAACGCGACAAGGCACGCGTCTTGGATGGCCTGGAAGGCGCGTCGACAACCACCGGCGCCGCCTTTGATCGCCAAGCCATCGACCAAATCTTGTCGGGGCTTGGCAATCGAGTGTTCCTGATGAACAACGTTCACGATGACGAGCCGGTGGTGTTTCAAACCCGTTGGGCGATGTCCTATTTGCGCGGGCCACTCACCCGCAGCCAGATTCAAACCCTGATGGCTCCGCGCAAATCAGCGATGAATGCCGCAGCCGCAACACCCGGCCCAAGTATTGCACCGGGTTTCACCGCGCCGGCGACAGCAAGTCCCGTGGCACCCGTTCCTGTCATCAAGGAGCCCGCCGCAATCGAGCAAAAAATTGAGCGGCCTGTAATTCCGTCGGAAGGGAACGAAGCGTTCGTTCCCGCCAGGCGGTCCGCGGGCCGATTGGTCTATCGCCCCGCGCTGCTGGGATGGGGACGGCTGCACTTTGTGCGCGCGACCTACGGCGGCGTCGATCTTTGGAAAACCGTGTCTCTCTTGTGCACGGTGAGCGATGAGACAATGGATGCGCCTTGGGACGGCGCGGAAGACGGCGCGCGAGAATTGCCAGACCTAGACGATGCGCCCGATCCACGCATCGAGTTCACGGCCGTCCCCGCGACTTGCACCAGTACGAAGACCTACAAAAGTTGGAACAAGGACTTCAAGGACTTTCTTTATCGTGAAAAGGTGGTCAGGGTTTGGAAGTGCCACGACCTGAAGCAATACTCCCAGCCGGACGAACCTGAAGATGAGTTTCGCGTTCGCTTGGGGCAGTTGGTCAAGGAAAAACGCGATCTTGAAGTCGAAAAACTACGAAAGCGATATGAAAAGAAGTTAACGACCTTGAAAGGCAAGCTGCGGCGGTCCGAGGAAAAAGTCGACCGCGAAAAGTCGCAATATCAAAATAGCCAATTTCAGTCGGCGATTTCATTTGGCAGTTCGATCCTGGGCGCGATGTTCGGCCGCAAACTGGCCAGCCGCACGAATGTCACGCGAGCTGGAAGTGCCATGCGGTCGGCCGGTCGCGCCATGCGCGAGCGAACGGACATCGGGCGCGCCGAGGAAAATGTGGAAGTGTTGCAAGAGGAACTCGAAACGTTGGAAGAGGAAGCCCGGCAAGAAATTGACAAGTTAAGGGATTCCATTCGCGTGGATGAAATGGAGTTTGAACCGTTGGAAATTCGGCCTCGGAAATCGGACATTGCCGTTGAGCGGATTTCCTTTGTCTGGCTGCCCTGGTCCGTCGACGCCAGCGGAATTGCCGAACCCGCTTATTGAATAAAGTTGGTACGCGGTCTTCAAGGTTGCGTATTTGGAAAGGATCATTGAGTATTTGGAAAGGATCAACGTGAGCAGCGACTACGAGAACGGTTACGCTCAGTTCGCACGCATGGTGGGCGAGGAGAACATCAAGCAACTATGCGAGCGATTCAAGGCCGTCTGTCCCGACTTCGAGACCGAAGTCGTTTCGGTCGTCGGCGGCCGATTATGGACGCGCGGTGGAATTGACCTGAAGACGCGGTCGTTATGCAGCATTTGCGTGCTGGCCGCGCAGGGGCGAAACAATGCTCTAAAACTGAACTTGCAAATGGCGTTGCGCAATGGTGCCAGCGTGGAAGAAATCTGTGAAGCGATCTTTCAGGTTGCCGCGTACGCGGGCTTTGCCGCTGCTTGGGACGCACTGGAAAAACTGCGTGAAGTGCTTGAAGAAAATCACGGAACAGATGATGCGAGCAGCGCCGGGTGACTCACGGTTTCCGGCGGCTGCCCGGGCGCGAACCATTTCGTCTCGGTCGCGTCGCTCACGAATCGTTGACTCGCTTGTGCTTGCCCACTTATAAACGGATGGGACTGAAATCAATTCGTTCGCGCAACGGAATAGGGAGAAGAGTGATGAGAACGTTACGCGTAGCTCAGCGATTGGGCATGGGACTGGCGGTTTCGCTGGTCGGAATGGGAATGGCCGCCGCGGACGAATTTCAACTCGAGGAAGGCTTCACTCGATTGGACAACGGCCAGGATCTCGCGGGATGGCGGGGAAAGTTGGAGGGGTGGAGCGTCGTGGACGGCGCGATTCAACTGGACGCGAATAGGGCCAAGGGCAGCATTTTCAGTGAAACATTGCACGGCCGGAACTGCACGATCCGGCTGCAATTTCGTGCCGCCAAGCGGGCCGACTCGGGCGTGTACATTTACGGCAAGCAGTTGCAAGTGCGGGACTATCCCAAGGCGGGCCCTGCTAGGTATGCAAGGTTTGCCAAACCGGCGGGCCAGTGGAATGACCTAGAGTGGGACATTACCGATGGCGTCGCCGTCGTGCGGCTTAACGGCAATGTAATCGAAGGTGCCTGGAGGATCGGCACCAGCCCGCGCGGAATCGGTCTGCAAAAGGAACGTGGCGATTTTGCCTTCCGCTACATCCGCTTTCAAAAGAAATAGACGACACCTCTCGTTTGCCCGATTGCCACCATGGAACTCACGCTCTGGGAAGTACTCGCGCTGGCGGCGGTTCAGGGAGTGGCCGAGTTTCTGCCGATCAGTTCCAGCGGCCACGTGGTGATCCTGGCGCAACTGATGGCCGAGGGCGACTCGGACAAGTTGGATATCGTCGACTTGAATGTCGCTCTGCATTTGGGAACACTGCTTTCGATCTTGGTGGTTTATGCCGGGCGAATCCGCCGCCTGCTGACACATGACCGACGGCTGATTGGGCCGCTCATCGTGGCCACGATTCCGGCCGCCGTGGTGGGCATTTCGCTGAAACTTTCCGATTCGACGGCGATCCTGAACAACCCGCTGTTGGCTGGCATTTGCCTTGTGGTGACCGGCATCATGTTGGCATCGACGCGCTGGATCGCTCCGCCCAGCGGCGACGAGTCTTCCATTGGCTACCGAACCGCCTTGCTGATGGGCCTAGCCCAGTCGGTCGCGATCCTGCCCGGGATTTCTCGAAGCGGCGCGACGATTTCCTGCGGGCTGGCCACCGGACTTACGCCCAGTCGCGCCGCCACGTTTTCATTCTTGATGGCCGTTCCCGCAATCGCCGGAGCGGGACTCGTGGAAACTCTCTCCTATGCCAAAGCAATGAGTGCTAGTTCCGAGCCATTCGAGGGAACGCCGTTGCTATACCTTGCGATGGGCGCGACGGTTGCTTTTCTGGTGGGCATCGCCGCGCTGTTTTGGTTGCTGCGCTGGCTCGAAAAAGGTCGCTTTCACTGGTTCGCTTGGTGGTGTATTCCGATCGGCATCGCCGTAATTTTGTGGCGGTCGCAATGATCGCCGAATTACCAAGGTAGTTTGTCGAGGTTGACATTGCCGCCGCTCAAAACGACACCCACGCGCGGAACATCCACTGCGTCGCGAAATTCATCGCTGAAGACGGCGCCGATGGCCACGGCCGCGCTGGGTTCGATCAACAGTTTGGCCCGCTGCCACGCCAGCCGCATTGCCTCGACGGTTTGCTCGTCGCTGACCACGACGACTCGTTCCACCACGTCCCGCACGAATGGCCATGTTCGTTCTCCTAAACTTGTCAGTAATCCGTCGGCGATCGTGTGGGGACCGGTTTGCGGTAGGAACGTTCCGGCTGTCTTGGATCGCGCCGCATCGTCGGCTCCGGCGGGCTCGGCCGCTATGATGCGAATCGACGGGTCCAGCCCTTTCGCCGCGGCGCAGATGCCGCTGATCAAACCGCCGCCGCCGACGGGTGCCACGATCGCGTCCAAGCCGGCGACATCTTCCATGAGTTCCAGGGCGGCGGTCCCCTGTCCGGCGATGATGTGGGCGTTGTCGTAGGGATGAATGAACGTAGCTCCGGTGTCCTGCTGAAGTTGGCTGGCCGTGGTTTCCCGAGCTTCCAATGTCGGATCGCAGGTGATCACTTGCGCCCCATAGCCGACCACCGCGTCACGCTTGACCGGCGATGCCGTGCTGGGCATCACGATGTAGGCCGAAATTCCGAGCATGCTTGCGGCCAGCGCGAGCGCTTGCGCGTGGTTGCCCGAACTGTGAGTCGCGACGCCCTTGGCGCGTTCCTCTTCCGTCAATTGCATGACGGCGTTACAGGCGCCGCGAAACTTGAACGCGCCAACCTTTTGCAGATGTTCGCACTTGAAAAACAATTGGCGGCCGGCCATGCGATCCAGCGTCGCGCAGGTGGCGACGGGGGTCCGGTGAGCAACGTCGGCAATACGGCGGCTCGCATCCCGAACTGACTGCAAGTCGGCGGCATAAGCTGTCATGGTTCGGCCGTGTTGTAGCTCTCAAGCAAAAAAATAAAGCGTTGAACCTGTTCTGCTTTTGCTAACTGTTCTTGAGTTTGCAAATGAGAGACAAGGTTTCGCATCATCCGCGACAGGCTCTCCCTGCGCGGGCTGGGAGTGAGATGGGTTGCCGGGTCGAAGGACGGAATCTCGTCTCGCACTTGCTCCGAAGTCAGGATTCGCCAGCCGTCGAAGGGATGAATGATGATGTCCTCGCTGGGATGTTCCTTCGGCGCTCGGCTGCCATCGTATTTCACCATGTAGCGGGTGGGAACTCCAATGCCGACCAGGGGCACTTCCAGTCGGTCGGCGACGGCAACCGCCACGTGCGACAGCAAGATGGGCAGTCCCTTTTTTGTCTCCAGAACTTTTTCCAACGAACTGTTGTTGGGGTTGTGGTAGTCGGTGGTGTTTCCCTCGAACTGGCATTCGTTCTTCAGAACGTGAATGATCGCGTTTACCGCCTTGGCGGGAGCAGCCCGTTTGGGGTCAACACCTTCACCAAGCCGTCGGCGCACGGCGGCCGCCAGTTCGTCGAGTTGCTTGTCGACGTTGCCGCGATTTGCTTGAGGATTAAGGATCCGCGAGATTAACCACATCCCCTGTTCCAAATCGATCTCATTGTCCGGCTGGCTGGCGAGTTTGACGAATCCTTCGTGAAGGACGCGGTGCTGGATGACTCGAATCAACTCAAGGGCGCGATATCGCTGCTCGGTTGATTTGCTGCGCGTGGCCTTGGTCAGGGCTGGGAGCGCCTGGTCGGCCAACTTCAGCAAGCGAATGTGAGCCCGTTGGCGTATCGAATAAAGATCGTCATCCAGATCAGCAATCAGCCGGTCGATCTGGCCCGCGGCTGGTTTGGCAGGTGCCGATTTCCGAGTTTCCTCATCGGCTTGGGCTATACCAACAACCACGAGCGACAGCAGCAACGAAATGAGTACTGCTTGAAGATTCATGCTCGCGAAATCCCGGACCCCGTGCATCGCCCGTCACGATGAGTTAATGTCGTATTATGACGGATCGGCCGACGCATTCCCACCACAACATGGCGCTGACGGCGTTGATCGTCGAATCGGCCCTTGCGCTGGCGGCTCTGCTATTGGCGTGGCTGCTGGGCAGACTGCCGCTGGCGGGGACGGATTTTTCCGCGATGACGTGGCCCCAAGTTTCGTGGCATCTGGTCGCGGGCGTGGCCGCCACCCTTCCTTTGGTCTTTCTGCTACCATTGGTCGAGCGTGTTCCTTGGGGCCCGTTGGTCCGGCTGAATCAAGTCGTCAACGAAAGCCTACTGCCACTGTTTGCCGGAACAAAAGTGTGGCAGATGGCGTTCATCGCCCTGGCTGCGGGCATCGGCGAAGAGATCTTCTTTCGCTCGTTTTTACAATCCGCCATGACCGATTTGACCGGTATTTGGTGGTTGGGGCTGCTGATAGCTTCCGTGGTTTTTGGCGTCTGCCACTGGGTTACGCCAACCTACGCGGTCGTGGCGACGGCCATCGGCCTTTATCTTGGACTGCTGTTCATTCTCACCAACAGCCTCATCGCGCCAGTCGTTGCCCACGCGCTTTATGACTTCATAGCATTGTTCTATCTGCTGCGCCTCAAATCCGTCGCGGCCGGCGGCAAAGACGAAACTTCAACTGAGTTGCCAAGCTGAACATTACCGTTGGATTCGGAAAGCGCCGGGTGGAATCTTCGGAGCGCTCAGATTAAGGAGGGCTGCAAGAATCCGGCGCCGAGTGATAGACTTGAATCTTTCCCTGTCTCCCAAACGTTGTATGAGCGATTCCGCTAACAACCCGTCGAAACCGGAATTGCTGGCCCCCGCCGGTGATTGGGACTGCGTGAAGGCGGCGATCGCCAACGGCGCGGACGCGGTCTATTTTGGGCTCGATTGCGGCTTCAACGCGCGGGCGCGAGCGGCGAATTTTTCGCGCGAAGATCTGGTGCCGCTGCTAGAGTTGCTGCATCGCCATCAGACGCGCGGCTACGTGACGCTCAACACGCTCGCCTTTTCCGACGAGCTGGAGAGTTTGGAAGAAGTTGTTCGCCAAGTTGCAAAGGCGGGCGCGGATGCCGTCCTTGTTCAAGACTTGGGACTGGTGCGAATGATCCGGCGAATCGCGCCCCAGTTATCGATTCATGCGTCGACACAAATGACGCTAGCCAGCGCCGAGTGCATCCAGCAAGCACAGCAGTTGGGAGTCGAACGCGTTGTCTTGGCCCGCGAACTTTCAGTTTCCGAAATCGCCAAGATCCACGAGCGCTCGTCGATGTCGCTGGAGGTTTTTGTCCATGGCGCTTTGTGTGTCGCTTACAGCGGCCAATGCCTGACCAGCGAGTCGCTCGGCGGCCGCAGCGCCAATCGCGGACAATGCGCGCAGGCCTGCCGCTTGCCGTATGAGATCATCTGCGATGATGAGGATGTCGATCTGGGCAATCAAAAATACTTGCTCAGTCCACAAGACTTGGCGGCTTATGCGCTGGTGCCTGATCTCATTCAGGCGGGAGCCATGGCGCTCAAAATCGAAGGGCGGCTCAAAACACCGGAATACGTCGCCAACATCACGCGGCACTACCGGCAGGCCATCGACTTCGCCGTGGCTGGCAAGCCGGTGGCGTTCACCGAACGCGAAGTCGAAGAGATGGAGCTGTCGTTTTCTCGTGGCTTCTCGGTTGGCTGGCTCGGCGGCTGCGATCATAAGATGCTGGTCCCCGCGACCAGTTCGGCCAAGCGTGGCGTACTGATCGGCGAAGTGGCGGGCACGGGAAAAGGAAAACTGCGAATCGCGTTGTCCGGGCGGCTCAAGCCTGGTGATGGGATCGTTATTGAAGGCGATCGCGCGGCGGGCGCCGAACAAGGAGGCCGCGTCTTTTCCATTTATCAAGAAGGACGGCGGATCAAGGGCGAAGTCAATCAAGGCACCGTCGACGTATCGATTGAAGGAAACCGCGTTGATCTTGAACAAGCCACGGCGGGAAAGCGAATCTGGAAAACAGATGATCCGGCGCTGAACCGCAAGTTGCGAAAGTCGTTCTCGGGCGACGTCCATGGACGCGATCGGCCGCTTCGCATCGAAGCAGCGGCCAAGGTCGGCGGCCCGCTGACAGTCGTTGTTCATGCCGAAGGCCTGAAAGCGATCAATCTGACTACCGAGGAACCGCTCGCCGAGGCGCTCAAGCATCCGCTTACGCTTGATGTGCTGGAAAGCCAACTCGCACGACTCGGTGGGACCGGCTTCAGCCTGGACAAGATTCAAGCCACGATCGAAGGCACGCCGATGGTGCCGTTGAGCGTGCTTGGAAAACTGCGGCGCGAAATGGTCGAACAACTTCAAGCGGCGCGTGAAGAAGCCGCTCGAAGCAGTTTCGACGTGGCCGCCGGGCCGGTGTTGCCCGCGCTGCGTCGCGAGATCTCAACGGCCGGCGCGGCGTCCGATGCGGCCGCGCCCGCGATCCACGTGCTCTGCCGATCGCTTCATCAATTGAAGGCCATGCTGGATCACGGCGTGCCTGTTCTCTACGCCGACTTTCAAGACATTCGTGAATATCGCCAGGCGATTTCGCTGGCCCGCAGCGCGGGCGTGACAATTTTCCTAGCGACACCCCGCATTCAAAAGCCGGCGGAACTTGGGATCTTTCATGTGCTGGCGCGGTACTCGGCGGACGGGATCTTGGTTCGAAATCTCGCCGGGCTGGGCTTTTTCAAAGAGCAGGGCCTGCCGTGTCTTGCCGATTATTCACTGAACGCGGCGAACGAACTGACGGTTGATTACTTGTTAAGCGAGGGTGCGCAGCGCGTCACGGCTTCTTACGACTTGAATCGCGACCAATTGCTCGAACTAACGCGTCAAGCGCCCGCCGATCGCCTGGAAGTCGTGGTTCATCAGCACATGCCGATGTTCCACATGGAGCACTGTGTCTTTTGCGCCGTCTTGTCGCCCGGCACGAACAAGACGAATTGCGGGCGGCCTTGCGACATTCACCAGGTCAAACTGCGAGACCGAGTCGGTGCCGAACATCCCTTGCAAGCCGACGTCGGCTGCCGCAACACGTTGTACAACGCAGTACCGCAAAGCGGCGCCGAAGCGGTCGACCAACTGCTGAAACAGGGCGTCCGGCACTTTCGAGTTGAACTGCTGCAGGATGATCCCGCGGACGAACTCTGCCAGATGGTCGATCTGTACCGCGACCTCATTGCCGGCAGCGTGACGGGTCGCGACGTGTGGACCCGGCTGCAAGCCAGCAACCGCGTCGGCGTGACGCGCGGCACGCTGGAAGAGCGGCGTGATCCACTGGCCATCTTGTAAACGGCGTTCGCCGAGCGATCTTATGTGGCACCCGGAATGCAACCCATTGGTCCTAGCCACGGGCAATCCAAACAAGGCTCTGGAATTGCGGGAGTTGTTGGCTCCACTTCCCATCAACTTGCAAACGCTGGCCGACTTTCCCAACGCTACGGCTCCGCCCGAAGACGGCCAGTCGCTGCAAGACAACGCACGCCGGAAGGCCATCGGTTACGCCCGACAACTTCGTGCATGGGTGCTGGCGGATGACACGGGCCTAGAAGTCGACGCCTTGAACGGCCGGCCTGGAATTCGCTCCGCGCGTTTCGCCGGCGAGCAAGCAACCATGACCGAAAACCGGGCGAAGCTGTTGTCCGAGTTGCGAAGCGTACCGGATCATGATCGGACGGCGCGGTTTGTTTGCCAATTAGCGGTCGCCGATCCGACGGGCAACGTCGTGGCGGAAGCAAGCGGCGAATGTCGTGGGCGAATCGTGCAAGATGCGCGTGGCAACCAAGGCTTTGGCTACGACTCGTTGTTCGAACTTGCCGAATACCACCTCATGCTGGCCGAACTTGGTCCGGCATCGACAACCCTCATTGGACACCGGGGCCGCGCCGCTCGCGCACTGATCACCAGGTTATCGCAACTGTATCACTCCGGCACTTAACAGACTGTTTGAATATCGAGTAGGCCGGACCAAGGAGCGAAGCGACGACGTTCCGGCATCCACGTTTTCAGGGAAAACTGGGGCACTGCCGGAGCAGCGCTTCGCTTGATCCGGCCTACTCCTACACCGATCCGCCGGTTTTTGCAATCGCATCACTCGGGGTCGTAGCCCAAGTTAGGCGATAGCCAACGTTCGACTTCGCTTACCGACATCTGCTTGCGCCGCGCGTAATCTTTGACTTGGTCGCGCGTGATCCGGTCGACGGAAAAATAGCGTGCTTCGGGGTGACCGAAATACAGTCCGCTAACGCTTGCCGCCGGCAACATGGCATAGGATTCGGTCAGCTCAATCCCCGTGTTCGACTCAGCCTTGAGCAAATCAAACAAGATCCTTTTTTCGGTATGATCCGGCTGCGCGGGATAGCCCGGTGCCGGTCGAATGCCTCGATAGCTTTCCTTGATCAAATCTTCCGGGGATAGATTTTCGTCGGCCCCGTAACCCCAGTCTTGGCGGGCCTGTTGATGCAGGCATTCGGCAAACGCTTCGGCCAACCGATCGGCCAACGCCTTGGTCATGATCGAATTGTAGTCGTCGTGGTCGGCATCGTGCCGGGCGCAAAGCTCGTCGCATCCAATACCGGTCGTCACCGCGAAAGCACCGAGATAGTCTTCCCGGCCGGAATCGATCGGCGCGACATAGTCGGCCAGGGCGCGAAATTCGCTTTGGCCCTTTCGCTCCCATTGCTGGCGGAGCGTATGAAAACGAGCCAGTTCGGTGCTGCGAGATTCGTCGGTGAAGAGCACGATGTCGTCGCCTTCACTGCCCGCCGGCCAAAACCCATAAACGCCGCGAGCCGTTAATTGTCGGCCGTCGATGATCTGCCGCAACAACTCTTGAGCATGGTCGAATAGTTCGCGGGCGGCTGCTCCCAGCTTTTCGTCGTCGAAGATTTTTGGGTACTTCCCTTTCAATTCCCAAGTCAAAAAGAACGGCGACCAATCAATGAAGTCGGCCAGTTTCTCAAGTGAATAGTCATCCAGCACGCGCGGGCCGATGAACGACGGCTTGTCGATCCGCGCGGCGGACCAATCGGTTTGGAACCTTCGTTGCCGGGCCTCCTCGTAACTAACGAGTTTCAGTTGGCGCTGCTCGAACGAAGCGACCAATTCTTGCTGCAGCTTTACGTTTTCCTTGGCCAGTTCCTCGCGACCATCGTCGCTCATCAGTCGATCGACAACGCCCACGCTGCGTGACGCATCCAGCACGTGAATCGTGGGCTGCTGATACTGTGGGGCGATCTTCACGGCGGTGTGTTTCGCGCTGGTGGTCGCTCCGCCAATCAGCAACGGTTTGACAAACCCCTGCCGCTGCATTTCCCGGGCGACTTGCACCATTTCGTCCAAGCTGGGCGTGATCAGGCCGGACAGGCCGATGATGTCCGCACTTTCCCTGACGGCGGTTTCCAAGATCTTTTCGCAGGGCACCATCACACCCAGATCGATCACTTCGTAGTTGTTGCAGCCCAGCACAACGCCCACGATATTCTTTCCGATGTCGTGAACATCACCCTTGACCGTGGCCATGAC